>DAISHL010000165.1:0-5332 GCA_036822555.1 Bacteroidota bacterium
ATACCGTGGATAATACAATTCTCGGCATGAGGCTGAATGATCATGTTCGGGATCCTGACTTCATCAATGTTCAAGGATTCATCCACGGTGATCTTGTAATCGAATTTGTTTTTAAAACGTTCTTTCTCGAGTTCAAGATAATAGGTCTATCGGGTGATCTCATCTCTCAGAACGATGTCGCTTTGTGAGGCTTTCTCAATGATCATGCGGATCAAACGTGAGAATTTTGCCAGATATTCGCAGGCTTTTAAACTGTTGTTGGAGTTGATGTAGTTTTGGTTGTATGTGAGCGAGTTGAAAATGAAATGTTGACTTAGCAAGGCATTCATGGCCTGATGTTTCAGCAAATTCACCTGTTGTTCTTCCTGTATGCGTTTTATGGCTCGTGTTTTAATGCGTTTTACAATAAGATAACTGATAAAAATGATTAGGATCAATGATCCAAGAATGATGAACCAGAAAGAGTATTGGGTCTCCGAGAATTTTACTTCTTTACGGAATTCAATTTTTGTGGGCTCACTCCAGTTGATATTGTCAAAGGAGGCAACAATAAGCACAACATGATTTCCGCCCGACAAACCAGTTAGGTAAAATGAGGTGTTGTCCAAGGGCGACCAGTTGCCGTTGTCAAGTTTGTATCTGTAGAATTGTTTATTAGGCAAGGCATAGAACGGACTATTGAATGAGATGCTCACATCATTGTCATCTGCTTTGAGTTCAATGATCTTGTTGTTATAGTAAAAGGAAGTGTTGCCGGCAATGATCTTATCTATACTCACCGGTCGCAGTGAAGAATTATTTCCAATTAGGTCCTCAATTTTTGCAATGGAAATTCCTTTGGATGTTGAAATGCAGGCATATTCCTGATTGAAGGAGATGTCGTTCACATAGTTTGTTGAAAGTCCACTTGCTTTGTTGTACACCTTAATTGGTTCCAGTTGTTTGTTGCAGATAAATAGGCCGTCTGTGGTAACTATCCAGATATATCCATTCTTTTCAATGATACGTTTTACACCTATCAGTGTTCTGTTTCCGATCTGTTTAATGTGTGAGGTACCATCGATATAGCTAATGCCTTCATCATCACACGTCACAAGTTTGCTATTGATCAAGGAAATGTCGTAGATCTTCTGATTGACCTTTTTAGTAAGTAGTTTTTGTTCTTTAGATCTTAAATTGTAATAGTATAATCCTTTATTGCTGGCTATCAAAAGTGAATCGTTACTGTGATAAATTTTATTGATGTTGATTCGGTAATCAGGGAAGGAGATCAAGGTGTCCAGTACTTTGTTTCCTTCGGCATTTGTCAATAAGATGTTTGCTTGCCAATCGGCGATCACCATCTGTTCTTTATTCAATGGAAATACAACCTTGCCTATCAAAGGTTTGCATTTATAAGTTGATTTGGTGGTACCAACAATGTTTGTTGAAAGATCGAATTGACTTCTTTTGGTATATAGGATCTGATTGTTGCCCAAGTATATATCAAATATGGGTTCAGTAAGAATATTGTCGGGTGCTGAGATCGTATTCAATTTATTGCTTGATACATCAAAGGCGTAAAAACCGTTGCCTGTAGCGGTCAATATGAGATTATCAAGAAATTGTATCTTATTTACATTTAAGATCTTTTCATTGTAAAGGATGTGTATGTTCTTGAAGAAGCTGTTTTGAAAAACATAAGCACCATCATCGTACGTGCTTAACCAAATGTTCTCATCTTTGTCCTTATAAATATTATTGATCAAAAGGGGCGTCATGTTCAATTCAGTGAACACGTCGTGTGTTATGCCATTCTCATATACATATATATTCTCATTAGGGTAGGAGGTGAACCAAATCCTATCGAATTTATCATAAAGGATCTTTGTAATGTTTTTTTCTCCTCCCAGTGAGAAGGTGCCCGGCTTTGAATTGTAGGTGGGCACTATCTCCTTGATCAAATTATCATTTTCAATGATGTAAATTCTGGATGAGGATCCAATGATGAGTTGTCCTTTTGTATTCTCTGTGATCGAATATACAGGCAGGTTCTTTAAAGAAGGGAGTTTTATCTGTTTGTCCTCCTTAAGTTCGTAAAGCCCATCGCTGCGCCCAACCAAAACGGTATTGTTTTTCGTTTTGATCATGCAAAATGCCTGGTTGCTGTTAGATCTGCTTTTGATCTGATCTTCTGTGATCTGTTTGGTTCGTTTGTTCAATATATCTAACCTTATCTCAGATTTAAGCAAATACAAATGATCGCCTGTTTCAATGATCTGGTCAGGTGTGTTGGTATAGCTCGGCGGAGTAATACGCGCAAAGGTGTTGGTTTTATAATCCATTTCCGCAACACCGTACTCTGACGTAGAAAGAAAAACAGAGGAGTTGCCTTTGACAATGGCGTTAATGATGGTTGGGTTTTTTAGGCTGTCGTTCTTTAACGGAACAAATGTATATCCATTGTAAATGAATACGCCATTCTCTGTAGTAACGCACATTGAACCATTAGGGAACTGATGAACGTTGAATACGTTTAAACTATTCAAGCCATTCTCGGTCCCAATTTTATTCAAATTGAAACTAAGAGACTGAGCATTGATAAGATGCGTTAAACCAAGAAGGAATAATACCCAACATTTGCGCTTAAAAGGCATATGTTTAAAGGTTAGTTAGGAGAAACAGATTTTGATTTAATGAATTCAGCAAATTCATGAATCCTGGCCTTACTCACTGTAACGTGGGTGCCATCGCTTAAAATAACACCACCTTCGTTGTGGCTATATTCTTTTACAAAGGCCACGTTTATTAAGGCAGAGCGATGGATCCTGAAGAATACGGTATCAGGTAAAATGGCCTCGAATTCTTTCAATGTTTTGCTGGCCACAATTTTTTTACCACCTAACAGGAATAAGTTAGTATAGTTGTCGCTTGCTTCAAGCCATATGATATCTTTATAATCTACTAAGGTAAAGCCCTTACTGTGATTGATCAATACAAGGTTCTTGTCTTGTTCAGGCTTGGTGGCAGTACTTTTGCTGTTGGTCTCGTAATGTTGAACAACTTTTTTAATTGCACCCTGAAGTTCGCTTAACATCAATGGTTTTAATAGGTAGTCAATTGCACCGGCCTTAACGGCAGTAATGCCATGCTCACTGTAGGCAGTCAAGAAAATAACGCAAAAGTCGCGGTTGTAAATACCTTCCAGCATTTGAAAACCATTCATACCGGGCATGTTGATATCTAAAAATACAACATGCGGTTTAAGCTCCTGAATTTTTACTTTACCTTCCATGCCGTTGGAGGCCTCACCTACAACTTCAATTTCAGGACAGTAATTTTCAAGCATGCTACGGGTGTTGTTTCTGCTGTCTTCTTCATCATCAATAATTACGGCGCGATACTTTTGCATAGGCTTATTTTTCTACTAAACTAGCAATTTATTTAGCCAAAAGAAATCAAAACTCTAAAAAACATCCAAAAATTGAGTAAAACTGTCTTTTTTGCGAGTAAATGAATAAATTCACATGATTAATCAGATTTAGATGAACATTATCAATTCAAACACTATGAAAAGATATGCCCTTATTATTGTCCTGTTTGCGTCGGTTTTCACTTTCGCCCAGCAACGTCTTACCCTTGAAGATATTTGGATAAAGTATGCCTTTATGCCAAAAGGTCCACAGGGATTCAATGCCATGAACGATGGTGTGCATTACACTGACATAGAAGAGAAGGATGGGAGTGTTACCATTTCCAAATTCCAGATCAAATCAAGTAAATAGGGTGCAGAGTTGGTTAATTCATTCCCGCTCTTTGAGCGGGATCTGAAATCTGAATTCTGAATTACGGAGTCGGGAAAGTCTATGGCCTTAGGGATAGTAGCACTAAGCTTTACCTTTGCCGCAAAAGTACAAAACCATGCAGCTACGCGCCAGTTTAGCCGACCTCCCTCCCTACCGCAAATTCCTGGTGTTAGTGGGGCTCACCATGATTTGCTCAGTAATGTTTACCGGGTTGGGAGCTGCTCTATCCAAAGCCCTGTATGGCCTCGACCTAAGCTTGGGTTTACCGGCGGGGATAGGTGAAGATCACCCTTCGGCGGGTGCTGCCCTGCGCCTGTTTCAGTTTACTGCTGCTTTAGGCACCTTCCTGCTTCCACCCTTAGCCGCAGGCTTTTTGTTCTCGACAGATATTCCTGCTTTCCTGGGTCTGCGAAAAAAGCCCGGTGCCCGCGGTGTACTTCTTGTATTCCTGCTTCTGCTGGCGGCGCTTCCCTTTATCAACTGGATGATCGTTTTGAATAGCGGCTTGCATCTTCCGGCCTCGCTGCAGGGTGCTGAACAATGGATGAAAGAAACTGAAGCCAGGGCGGCCGAAATGACTTCGCTGCTGCTGAATGAAACCAGCCTGAGTGCACTGCTGGCCAACTTGCTGGTAATTGGTCTGCTTCCGGCATTGGGTGAAGAGTTGTTATTCCGGGGACTGATTCAACGTCTTTTCACAGAGCTAAGCGGGAAAAAGGGACTCGGCATCGTTCTGACGGCCTTTCTCTTCTCCGCCCTTCACCTGCAGTTTTATGGCTTCCTGCCACGCTTCGCATTGGGTCTGGCTTTGGGTTATTTCTATGTATGGAGCGGTTCACTCTGGCTACCGGTGGCTGCGCATTTCTTCAATAATGCCGGAGCGGTGGTGATGCACTGGCTGGCAGCGCGGGAAGGTATGGTGCTAGATCCCGACACAGTAGGCACCGAACCCGGACAGGAATGGCTGCTGGCCGGCAGCGTGTTCCTGACATACACCGGCCTGTGGCTGATCCGTAGACTGTATACCGGATCAAAAAGCTGATTTACGGAGACAGCGAATACCGCTCCTCAGAAAATTGCGGATTTCCACACTAAATTGTTGATAAATCCATTCTAAATTCTACTTTTGCACGATCGTTTAGAAAAAATCTGTGGAAATGTTCAAGCAACTGAAAGACAAAGGCGTGATCTCCCGCCCCAGCGACGCCCAGGGCAATGCCTCTATCAATATTATTGGTGCCGGCACCGTGATTGAAGGTGAAGTACGTTCAAACGGCGACCTGCGCATTGATGGCAATGTGCGCGGTTCGGTTACTTCCAAAACCAAGGTCGTGATTGGCAATACCGGCGTGGTAGAAGGCGATATTGTTTGTCAGAATGCCGATATTTCCGGATCCGTGAAAGGAAAAACCACGGTAAATGAAATGCTTTTTCTGAAATCGCCGGCCCGTATAAACGGTGATATCCAAACCGGCAAACTCGTGGTTGAGGTGGGTGCCAGCTTCAGCGGCAACTGCAGCATGGGCCCCGAAATCAAGCATATCAAG
>DAISHL010000166.1:0-5295 GCA_036822555.1 Bacteroidota bacterium
CCATTGGCGTGCTTACATCGCGATGAACGATCACTTTTAAGCCATTGCTTAGGGGAAAGCTTTCAAAATTTATCTTGGTACACTTACAGGTTCTTCAGTTTATCTAATGTGGTGCGGCAATCGCGCATTAATTCTTCTACAATTTCGCCGGCAGGCTTAATGGCATGTATGGAAGCGCTGATCTGTCCTATTTCCAGTTCTCCTTCCTCAAGATCGCCCTCATACATTCCTTTTTTGGCACGAGCTCTGCCCAACAATTGCGTCATCTCTTCAACGGTGGCGCCACGTTTTTCTGCTTCATCAACTTCTTTAAAGAATTTATTCTTAATGAGGCGAACAGGGGTCAGTTGTTTAAAGGTCAGTTGTGTTTCACCTTCTTTGGTATTAATGATCGCATTTTTAAAATTCATGTGGGCGCTACTTTCAGGTGTGGCCACAAAACGACTTCCTACCTGAACTCCGTCGGCACCAAGAGCAAAGGCAGCAGCCATCTGACAACCGGTGCCAATACCTCCTGCGGCGATCAATGGAATGGTAACAGCCTTTCGAACTTCCGGGATAAGCACCAATGTGGTGGTTTCCTCTCGTCCGTTATGCCCGCCTGCTTCAAAACCTTCGGCTACAATGGCATCTACGCCAGCTTCCTGACATTTACGTGCGAATTTTACGGCACTTACAACATGTACAACTGTAATGCCATGTTGTTTAAGATGTGCGGTCCATGTTTTCGGATTTCCGGCACTGGTGAATACGATCTTTACACCCTCTTCAATGATGATCTTGATATGCTCTTCGATGTTAGGGTAAAGTAAAGGCACGTTTACCCCAAAAGGCTTGCTGGTAGAGGCTTTACATTTACGGATGTTTATACGAAGAACTTCCGGATACATCGATCCCGAACCAATGAGTCCAAGTCCTCCTGCGTTACTCACGGCACTGGCAAGTTCCCACCCGCTGCACCAGATCATTCCCGCCTGAACAATGGGATATTGGATATTAAAAAGTTTAGTAATGGCTGTTGTCATAAAGGGAAGAAGAAGTTTTAACAAATTTCGTTTAAAAATATCAATAATAGCCTTAAATAGGTAAATTTTATTTATATTTGAGATTGTATTTTTGGCAAAATGAAGAAACTAGGAATTGTTATATTATTTATTTGTTTTACTGCAGGTTACAAAGCTCAATGGCTTTGGGATTACGGTGGATCTATAGGTGCTACCAACTATCTTGGAGATATTGGCGGTAAGGAAAAGACACGTCGTGATTTTGTACAGGATATGAAGCTGTCCAAGACTCGCTGGAATACCGGTATCTTCGCACGTTACAAATGGCGCCAAAACATCTCACTGAAGCTTGCATTCGATTACATGCGTATCGAGGGGGACGATAAGTTGAGTGCCAATCCAGGAAGAAGATACAGGAACTTCAATTTCAAAAATGATATTTTCGCTTTAAGTCAAACAGCTGAATGGTTCTTCTTTACTGATCCGGATCTTGGGAACACTTACCGTTACAGAAATAGCTTTAGAGCGTATGTATTTGGCGGTGTTGGTGCATTTATGACCAATCCAAAGTCAAAATACCAGGGTGAGTGGGTGAAAATGCGTGATTATTTTGTTGAAGGATACGAATACAAGCGTATCGTTTTAGGCTTACCTGTTGGTGTTGGATTCTATTTTACACTTGATAAAAGACATCGTTTAGGATTTGAATTCAATTACATGAAGACGTTTACCGATTATTTGGATGACATCAGTGGTGATTATCCTGATAAGGCGCCTTCTGATTCGTATACTCAAGGGTTAGCCCTGCGCACTACAGAAATGTCAACGGAAGAAAAGAATTCCAATATCGGAGCATTTCTTTCGCACACATGGGGTAACAAACGTGGCGATCCTACAAACAAAGATGCCATTGTATACATGAACATCAGCTATAGCCGTGTGATCAGAGGTAAGAGCAGTTTTTACCGTTTGAAGCACAATTCATGGTTTGGCAAGAACAAGAGAAAAGTTCGTAAAATCAGGGCTAAATTCTAATTTATTCCTTTGTTCATTTTATCTTTATCCCGCTTATGAAAGTTAACGTACTATCTGTTTTAATGCTTGCATTGGTCTTGTTATCATGTAATAATGAGAACAAAGACCATATAGATGCTGCGGACGTGTCCAATAACGCTTCAGCGAACGGAGAAGCCAGCAGCGATCTTCCTGAGATCAAGTTTGAGGAAGAGGTGTTCGATTTTGGTAAGATCACTCAGGGCGAAGTGGTAAGCCATGATTTTAAATTCAAGAATACCGGCAAAAAGAATCTGATCATTTCAGGTGCTAGCGGAAGCTGCGGATGTACTGTTCCAAAATGGCCCAAAGAACCAATACCAACCAATGGTGAAGGTAAGCTGAATGTTGTGTTTACCAGTGAAGGAAAAAAAGGTATTCAGGAAAAGACCATAACCATTGTAACCAACTGTGAACCTTCTACACGCATCATTCGCATCAAGGCCGATGTGATCGCAATTGAAAGTGTAAAAGAACCAGGATTTTAATTTTTAAACTTAAAACAACCAAATAACATGTATCAACAATTATTCGTACTTATGGGCCAGCCTCAACCGGGCCAAAACCCTTTAATGCAGTTCTTACCATTGATCGCCATTGTGGTAGTATTCTATTTCTTCATGATCAGGCCACAAATGAAAAAGGCAAAGGAACAAAAGAAATACATCGAGGCCTTGAAGAAAGGTGATAAGATCCTTACCATTGGCGGTATTTACGGAAAAGTAGTAGAGGTGCGCGAAGATGGATCTTTGATCATGGAAGTAGAGGACGGCACCAAAATGCGTATCTCTAAGAACGCAGTATCCATGGATGCAAGCGGAACGTTGAATCAGAATTCATAATTGACGCGTGAATGCCATCAAGCAAATAAAACTTAAAAAGCCGAATCAACTCTCGGCTTTTTTTATTTGTGTGATCATTGCCATTGTGCTTTGGTTGTTGCATTCACTGAATACCGTGTATACCAAACAGTTCACAATGCCTGTTGAATTCGTGAATCTGCCGCAAAACAAATTTCCGGCAGGTGAATTGCCAAAGGAAGTGAAAGTTCAGGTTAAAGCAAGCGGACTAAAGTTATTGTTGATAGGGATGAATGAGCCATTCAAGGCTACACCCATTGATTTTAATGAGTTAAAGAGCGATCTGGGTAAGAACAGATTCTTTATATCTTCCAATCTTACGGAGTTACAGGCTACATTGAAATTCAAGTCAGACATCAAAGGTGTGTATCCTGACACGATCGCCTTTGTGAACAGAAAAGGTACACAAAAGCAGGTGGTAGTAAGAGTACCGCTTAATTTGAATTATGCGCCTGGTTTTACATCCTCAAAAATTAAAATAGATCCTGAACGTGTTTTGATCAGTGGTGCTGAAAATGAACTGAAAGCAATAGATACCATCTACACTTTGCCGGTATACTTAAGCGATATCAAGACCAATGTAAGCAAACTGGTGAATTTAAATTTAAAGGATAAGGATCTTGTGTGCAATACAAGTCAGGTAAAGCTGGAAATAGAGATCGATGAACTCATTGAAAAAGAGTTTGTGTTGCAGGTATTGCCATCCACACGTTCTGAGGTTCAGTATAATTTCTACCCTTCAAAAGTGAAGGTCAAGGTTTCCATGGCATTAAGTGAATATGCCACTATTGATACAACCGGATTCAGGGCTTATGCCAGTGTGGAACAAAAAATGGGGGATAAACTCCCGGTGAATTTGGTGAACCTGCCTAAGAATATGCATTTGCTCAACTATTCTCCTAAAGAAGTAGAATACCTAATTATTAAGAAATGATCATTGGATTAACAGGAGGTATTGGTACGGGAAAATCAACCGTAGCAAAAGTATTTGAAGTGCTTGGTGCTGTGGTATTCGATAGTGATGCCTCCGCCAAACACATGTATTTTATGCCGGAAGTGAAGGCTCAGGTGATCGACTTGCTGGGTAATGAGGCATACGCATCTGCTACTCAGCTTAACAAAACCTATATCTCGCATAACATTTTCAGTAATACCGATCTGTTAAAGCAACTCAATCAGATCATACATCCTGCAGTTGGTAAGGCCTTTAAAGCATTTGCAGAAAAGAATCAAGAAAAACTTGTGGTCAAAGAAAGTGCCCTATTGTTTGAAACCGGTATTTATAAAGAACTTCCGGTGAATGTTGTAGTTACTTCTCCTCTGGAAATGAGGATCGACCGGGTTATGAAACGGGATGGATTAAGCAGGCATGAAGTGGAACAAAAGATCAAGAGCCAGATGAGTGATGAGGAAAAGATCAAGCTTGCAGATCATGTCATCTACAATAATGAAAAGGATTCGTTGATCGAACAAGTGATAACACTTTATCATAAATTACATGATACGTAAAGATTATTTGGTAAGGCAATTTGAAGAATTCGGAAAAGTAATGGCAGTGATCCTTGGTTTGAAAAGGGAGAAGGAGTGGGAGAAGATGGATAAGGAAATTGAGCTGGCTTTAACGCGATTCACTGAATTGGAATTGAATGGACTGCTGAACTTGGATCTGGAATCTTTCATTGCATTCATTGAATCTTCACACCACTTGTCTGATAAACAGTTGAGGATGTTGTCTGATCTGTTGTACGAGAAAACGCATAAGGAACTCGCATGTTCAGACGCTGATCAAACACTGCAAATTAAAAAACTGCTTTTTCTTTACGAGAAACTTAAAAGTTTGGCTACCAATAATCAATTCGATCTTGATGTACATTACAAGATCGCGGCATTACACAAGCTACTTAAATGATCTGTCCACCCAATCAGCAATGAATAGATTGGTGTCTCTTGTTCCGTGATTGTTCCTGTTCGATGACCAAATGAGTTTTTTACCATCCGGTGAGAACATCGGAAATGCATTGAACATGCTTTCTTTGGTGATCTGTTCTAGTCCGGTACCATCATCATTGATCATGTACAATTGGAAGTCATATCCACGTTTGCTGTGGTGGTTGGAAGAGAAGATGATCTTTTTGCCACTTGGGTGGTAGAATGGGGCCCAGTTGGCTTTGCCAAGGTTTGTGATCTTTTTAAGGTCACTGCCATCAACGTTGCAGGTATAGATCTCCATGTTGGTAGGGGCAACCAAATGCTTCTCCAGGTAATATTTATATTCCTTGATCTCTTCTTCTGAATTTGGACGAGAGGCACGGAATACCAATTTTTTTCCATCCGGAGAAAAGAAGGCGCCTCGATCATAACCTAGTTGATTGGTGATC
>DAISHL010000167.1:0-5253 GCA_036822555.1 Bacteroidota bacterium
GAAATTCAAGTTCAGATAGGGTCAATCTTCCTGCATATTTTCCAGCAATTCATTAATGCTCTCAAACTCTGTAACAGTGTTGTCCTCGAACAATTCTTTCAGATCAATTTCTGCAAAACCCGTTAGATTGGTTCTTAGAAAATAGCTGTATGTGTAGTAAAAATTAACCTTGATAATGTTAAACGAATTTTGTATTGTTTCTAATCTTGTTTGTTAGGCTTTCATTGCCCTGTGTAATAGGAACTGAGTAAACTGGAATATCATTACCGAATTTATCATGCACAAAGCTCGTTATCTCATTAAAAAGCATGCCTTTTGTTTGCATGGTAAGTATGCAGGTAGTGCGTTCGATGATCTCATTGTTCTCTAAATTGAACACATGGTTATCGTAATCTATTCTTACCTCCACAACTAGCTTTTCGGTTAATAAGGCCTTAGCAATGTCTTTTGCTTTTGATTGGTCTTCAAGGGATATATATACAGTGATCATATTTATTTTTCTAAATAATTAAATACCATTTGTTCTAAGAATGCGGGCAATTGTTTTTTCTCCTTGGCATTGATATCTGTCAATGAAGGGAGGTGTTCCGCAAAATAGGATTGCAAATGAGCGCTTTCAATCAATGAGATCACTTATGCTTGTGGAAATTTGATCTTGTCATTGATCGCTTTCATTTGTTTCGAGATCTCTTTACAAAGGATTAGGTAATCTTCATAACTTCCATTTTTATAATCCTCATCGGTTTGCTTACTAAAGTACACCTTTGTTGATTCGGAAACAATAATGGTGTGTAGTGTCTTGATGTTGAATATCTCTGAATTGAATTTGAATTCAACAGGGTTGCCTAAAACTCCGATGGTGGATCTGAGTTTTTGTCTTGGGTGTTTAATCCCCTTGGTCTCGTAGTCGATCACAAAAAGTATATAACGCCAGTACCATGAATTGAAATACAACATGAACTGATGTTTATCCTTGAAATACCTGTAGATGGAAGCTTCGGTAGTCTTGCATTGTTCAGCAAGTTTCTTGAACGTAAAAGCTTCCATGCCTAATCGGTGTATCAATGTGAGCCCCTCACTCAGGATCTTTCGCCCTAATTCGGTTTCTATCGGATTTTTCAGATAGAGGTTTGGGTTAATGCTTAAACTGATGTTCAAAGTCATAGTACAAATATTAACAGTAAAAGTAATATAATGTTTAATGATAGTAATACTATTAACATTAAAAGTTTGTTAAATAGGGGGCGCATGCCCTGAACAATTGAAAAAACGTTGGTAAGTTGTTCCTATTTTTAGCCTAATTAATTGGTTTACCGCAATCAAAATGCTACTTTTGTACACAGTTTTTTTCTAAAACTGTATGTCAAATCAAACAAAATATATTTTCGTTACGGGTGGAGTTACATCTTCCCTGGGAAAAGGAATCATTTCCGCAAGTTTAGCTAAGTTGTTGCAAGCCAGAGGGTTCACTGTTACAATTCAAAAGCTGGATCCATACATCAATGTAGATCCGGGTACCTTGAACCCTTATGAGCATGGAGAGTGTTATGTTACAGATGATGGGGCAGAAACGGACCTTGATCTGGGGCATTATGAAAGGTTTTTAAATGTACCAACCTCACAAGCAAACAATGTTACAACCGGAAGGATCTACCAATCTGTGATCGAAAAGGAACGCAAGGGTGAATTTCTGGGCAAAACTGTGCAAGTCATCCCTCACATTACGGATGAGATAAAGAATAGGATCAAATTGCTGGGTAAAACCGGGCAGTTCCAATTTGTGATCACTGAAATTGGTGGCACCGTTGGGGATATAGAGTCTTTGCCATTTATAGAAGCGGTGCGTCAGTTGAAATGGGAGCTTGAAGGGAATTGCATGGTTATCCACTTAACCCTTCTGCCTTATTTACGTACCACAGGCGAACTAAAAACAAAACCAACACAACATTCGGTTAAAGCACTATTGGAGTATGGTGTTCAACCTGACGTACTTGTTTGTCGCACAGAGCATCCGGTAACAAGAGATATTCGCCGTAAACTTGCTTTATTTTGCAATGTGGGTGAAGATGCAGTGATTGAATCCATTGATGCCAGCGCCATTTATGAAGTCCCTCTGTTAATGGAGAAGGAAAAACTGGATCAGATCGTTCTTAAAAAACTTGGTGTAACTAATCCTTCAGAGCCAAAATTGGACAATTGGAAGAATTTTTTGAACCGTTTCCATAACCCTGAAAAAGAGGTACGTATTGGCTTGATAGGAAAATACGTTGAACTTAAAGACTCTTATAAATCGATCTCTGAAGCGTTCATTCACGCAGGTGCTGTGAATAATTGCAAAGTTGAATTAGACTGGATACACAGTGATAGTTTAACAGAAGATAATATAAGTTCTCGTTTGTCCGGACTCAAAGGAATTTTAGTGGCCCCTGGATTTGGTAACCGCGGAATTGAAGGAAAGATTTTGGCAATTAAATATGCTCGCGAGAATAACATGCCGTTCCTTGGTATTTGCCTGGGGATGCAGTGTTGTGTGATCGAATTTGCTCGTAATGTGGTTGGATTGAAGGATGCGCATAGCAGAGAAATGAATCCTGCTACAAGCAGTCCGGTCATAGATCTTCTCGAAAACCAAAAAAGCATTTCCCATATGGGAGGTACCATGCGTTTAGGTGCTTATGCGTGTGAGGTCGAAGAGGGCACGTTGGCTTCACGTATCTATAAAAGTAAACGCATTTCAGAAAGACACCGTCACAGATACGAATTCAATAACGAATATAAGAAGCAATTCGAAGATGCCGGAATGGTGTTATCTGGTATAAATCCTGATGGTGGTTTGGTTGAGATCGTTGAGATCCCGAAACATCCGTTTTTCATTGGGGTACAATTCCATCCCGAGTATAAGAGTACAGTGGAAAATCCTCACCCTCTTTTCATCAGTTTTGTTGAAGCCGCACTGAAAAAATGAAACTCGCTGAAGTAGGTTATTTTAGCAAGACTCATGGGTTGAAAGGGCATTTACAGCTGAATGTGTCAACTGATTTTGATATTGAGAATTGTAATGCTTTGTTCGTGAAATTGCCAGGTGCTGAAGTTCCCCATTTTATTAGTGATTTTAGAGAAAATAAGAATGGGTTTATTCTATTGCTGGAGGAACTGAACACGATTGAGAAGGTAAAAGATTTGGTTGGTAAAAAGGTCTTTGTGAACGGGGAGTATATTTTTCAGGATGATACAAAGGACCTGATCGGATATATGGTGATCGATGAGGAATTCGGCGAGGTAGGGAAGGTGAGCGAGCTGGAAGATAATGGCGCCGATATTATTTTAATTATAGATCATAAGGGCAAACAGGTAATGCTACCAATGAATGATGATCTGGTTCAGGACATTGATGATGCGACCAGATCGATCAAATACAAGGCCCCTAAGGGCTTGATTGAAATGTACCTTTCGTAAGAATAAATTCATAAAATCATTTTAAAATCAATAAAAATTTTTACATTTGCCATTCCAAAATTTTGGTGAGGTGCCTGAGAGGCCGAAAGGAACAGTTTGCTAAACTGTCGTACGGGTTACACTGTACCGCGGGTTCGAATCCCGCCCTCACCGCTGAGAAATGAAGTCCCATTGTTATGGGACTTTTTTATTCGAGCCAATTTTAATATATTTAATGGATGAATAGAACTTTTTTCCATTTCTGTTGTTTTATTTTTTTCTTGCTAAAAAATGTTGCTTTTGGACAAACTTGTCCGGTAATTTCAACGTATTTCGGAAAAGGGCAGTTTGATGAATTCAAAGTGATCTGCCGAGACACAAAAGGATATTATTATGCGATTGGAAATACCTTTAATAATGATCTACCTGTTACCCCAGGAGCATTTCAGTCAACCTATAAGGCAGATTACGAAGGATTCATCGTTAAATTTGATTCATGTGGATCATTAGTGTGGTGCACCTATTTGGGAACACAGGGATTTGATCATGCTGAAAAGGTGGTATACTCTTCGGATAGTTCAATTGTGATCACAGGGTATACCAATGGCACCGATCTTGCCACCACTCCAGGATGTTTTCAGTCATCATCCAATGGAGGTAATGATTGTTTTATTGCCAAATTTGGACTTAATGGGCAACCTAAATGGATCACGTATTTCGGAGGTGCACAGTCCGATTTTTCGTATGCGGTAACGTTGGATAAAAAGAACAACATCATCATTGGTGGTACTTCTTTAAGTCCAACTATTCATACCACTCCATCTTCATTTCAGCAAAATCTTGCAGGAGCAGTTGATGCTTTCATTGCCCGATTCAATTCAAATGGCCAATTTAAATTTTCAACTTTTTATGGAGGAACAAGTTCGGAGGACATTCATGATGTAAATGCTGATACAGATGGGAATATCATTGGCATTGGTGGTTCTTTCAGTAACAACCTTAGCACAACTGCTGTATGTTTACAAGCCTCATCAAATGGTGGTATGGAGATCTATGTGATCAAACTTGATTCGGTTGGCAATAGGATCTTTTCAACGTATATTGGCGGTTCAGCCTTAGACGATGCGTACGGGGTGGCTACTGATCAGGCTAAGAATATCTATCTGAGCGGCCATACGGCAAGTACGGATTTTTATACAACTTCAGTTACACATCAATCTGTTGTTGTCGGCTCTACAGACGGCTATTGCATGAAGTTAACACCTGGCGGTTCTTTGGTATGGTGCACTATTTTTGGTGGAACGCAGATCGAGAATAATGTGCATTGTAAACTGGATGACGCGAATGATCTATTTGCGCTTTACAACACGCAAAGCAGCGATTTCCCAATGTTAGGCACCAATAACTACACAGTGCATAATGGCGCGGCCGACCTGGCTTTGGTGAAAGTGAGTAATTACGGACAATTGAATAAGTCTCCCTTAAAAGGAGGAACAGGAAATGGAACTTCTTCAGAATTGATCTTACAAAAGAATAAGGTTTTAGTTTGCGGAAGCAGCGCAAGCGCAGATTTTCCGGTACTAACAAACAATTACCAATTGGTGAACAATGGCCAGGAAGATGGGTTTTTATCAACCATCAATGTAAGTGTGACCATTAACGTAGTGCATACGTTCCTACAAAAGAACACTTCTGCAGCTCAGTGCGAAAGTTATTTCCAATTGACATCAGTGGGTAAAGTAAAGTTATGTGATGCTATTGTTTCAATCGCCTTTTATGATATTTTGGGTCTAACGATAATTGAACAAAGAATCCATG
>DAISHL010000168.1:0-1216 GCA_036822555.1 Bacteroidota bacterium
GTTTGATATTATTGATTGTGACTTATTGTATCACGATCTTTTTTGTTTGAGAAAGACCTGAGGCATTACCCATTTGTACAAAATAGATACCCTTTGGCAGGTCTAAATTCAGGTCAAGTTTTTCTTGTTCGTTAATTTCTTGTGTATATACACTTTGTCCAAGCATGTTTAACACCGTAATTCGCTGAATGCGTTTGTCAATCCCGTTCAATGTAAATTGGCCGTTGTTTGGGTTCGGATAGATGACAACTTCAGAAAGCGGATCACCCGTGAGTTGCGCCAAGCCGGTGGTTTGGTTGATCACATTCACCGTGGCAATGGCATTGTTCTCTATACTTCTGTTGATGGATGCATTAAAGCATGTGGTGCTTTGCGATCCGCAAGATACACTTACCGTCAAACAAATGTTGTAAAAACCAGCCGCAGAATAGGTATGTGACGGATACAAGGCATTGCTGGTACTGTTATCACCCCAGCTCCATGTCACACTGGTAACATTCAATGGGTAATTCGGATAGGCATTCCAAACAATGGCAGGCAACGCAGAAGAATCCTTAGCCATTGCAAACGTACTGTTCACATAACATGGTGCATTGGTAATGGTAATGGTCTAAGTGATGGTGCTGCTGCAAAAGAACTGAACAGAGTCTAACGCAGTCAATGACACGGTATAGGTTCCATTATAAAGATATACTTCGGGAGCAGGATTTTGCTGAAATGAATTGTTGAAGTTCCCAAAATCCCAATAATATTGGGTGCTGGTGCTGGTACCAACAGACGTATTATTGAAGGATACAGTTCCGCCATTCACACTGTGTGCAAAGTTCGCATTCAAAGAGCACGATTGCACCACTACATTTAACATGGTTGAATAGATGCTGATACAGGAAGGTGAATTGGCTACCTGCATGTAAAAGAAATAATTTCCGGAGGCAGAATACGTATGCGATGTACCTATAAAGTTGGTAAAAGTAGCACTGGTATTATCGCCAAATCCTATAGTATATGTGGTGCTAGGTAACACTCCGGTTGAATTATTTGTAAAATACACCAGACCATTGGCGCTTTGCACGGTGCTTGCATTGGCACTTACCGCACAGGCAGTATTGCTGATCACAATTGCTGCAGTATAGGTGTCATAGCATGGTGTTGGGAAACTGTCTGCGAGATTCAATTATACGATATAAGAACCATTAATTTAATACGAATAAATTAT
>DAISHL010000168.1:1226-5249 GCA_036822555.1 Bacteroidota bacterium
GGCACCGTTAGTCGAATACGTATGATTTGGACTAAGTGCACCTGAAGATGAATTGTCTCCGAAATCCCACCAGAATATCGGTGCGGTACTTGTAACAACTGAAGTATTTGAAAAGGTGACATTACCCGCGGCATTAAGGGTATAAGTAAAATTAGCCTGACACTGCGCCATGGTCTTGCCAAATGAAAGACCTAATAGCATTAATAAAACGTATATTTTTTTCATGTTAATAATTGGTTAAACCTATTACGCAGGTAAAAAGTAAAAGGTTGGGTAAAAACTGAATTAATCTTAAATAAGTATGGTTTTGTAGGTAAAAAACTCAGATTCAGCCCTTTTATTTTATTTTGATGTACATACGGTCACTCAGTTTTGGCTCAGTGAATGCATATACCACAATTCCTTTACCGGAGCGAGTTTCGCCATACAATTCAAAACACTTGCCATTGAAATACAGAGAGGTATTTGTAAGAATAATGTCGGCAGTGTCTGTTTTTTGAAGTACATATAATTGGTGAGGCCTAATCAGTATCTGCTTTTTCAGTTTCAACTGACTGGTCTTTTCAAGATCTTCTTTTTTGATGACGTTGTAATCTCCCAATAGCGAAGCGATCTTTAAATTCTTTGGCTGATAAAACACTTTGCTCTGGCTGTCAAACTGAACCAATTTGCCATTGTCCATCACCCCTATCTTATCAGAATATTTCAAGGCCTCATCTGCTTCATGTGTGATCAGGATCAGGCTGGTCTTCTTTTTCTTTACCTCTTTAACTATAAAGGTGAACAGCTTCTCTTTCAAAGGCCTGTCTAAATTATTAAAGGGCTCATCCAGCAATAGTACTTTTGGGATCACTGTAAGCGCTCTGGCAATGGCCACCCTTTGCTTTTGTCCTGATGACAATGTTTTGGCCTGTAATTTTGCCAACGGTTGCAGATCGAGCAATTTCAAGATCTTTTTACAACGCGCCTCCTTATGATCATTGGTATATCCAATAAGGATATCTTTAATATTCTCTTCAACTGTGTGATTATCGAGTACATAATAATCCTGACTTACCAGTTTCATGTCCTTATGGCCCGGGATCAAATTATAACTGGGGCCAAGCACCTTCTCCTCATTGATGAATATTTCTCCTTTATGAAGGTCTTCTAATCCATAAAGACATTTTATGAGTGTAGATTTTCCGCTTCCACTTTTTCCTATAAAGGCCAATATTTCACCAGGCTTTACTTCAAAGGAAATAGCATTGAGGCCGGCGAAGGAAGTTTTAGAAGGATAATTGAAGGATATGTTTTTAACCTTTAAGATACGATCAACGGGTTAAGGTTAGATTGCTTTTCATTTTGTACTCTTTGCCATCAAATCCTTTGGCTTCCAATACATACATGTAAACACCATCCGGACATTGTAAACCACCTGTAGTGTAGCCATCCCAAGAACCTTTAGTTCCATCCCAGCTGTGCATTAACACACCCCAGCGGTTATAGATCCAAACTTTTAATTCTGATAATCCTTTAGTAATAGGTCTGAATACATCATTCACGCCGTCATTATTTGGTGTGAAAATATTGGTCAACTTTACTTCTGAAAAATCATCGATCACAAAATTATAGGCCAAGGTATCATTACACCCATTCACACCGTAGGCTACAAGGCCAACACTATATGAACCCGGGGCTGTATAGCTCTGAATGGCATTCGACACAGTTTGCGAAGGGGCTGCCGAACCAAAATCCCACAAAAACGCATTTGCAAATGTTGAAGCATTGGTAAGAACAAGATCAGCAGGAAAACCGGCACTATTCAATACAGCATTGTAATTCGCCTTTGCAGAACGGCTGATAGAAACCAAAGAGCCTGTTGCAAATGTGCCGGTAGAATTGGCAACAAATAATGAAACTGAGAAGGTTGACGGTGATGTGAATCTTAATCTCACAAAATCAGCGCTTCCATCAGTTACAAACTCTACACCGGTCCTAGGAGTAACAGACCATGAATAGGCCGTAACTGTTCCGGTAACTGAGGAAGAGAATGTATACACTGTTTCCGAACACAAGGAGCCTGAAGGAACCGTTATGGTTGCAGTGGGAGCCTGTGCGTTCAATTTAAACTGAACAAGCAGAACAATGAATGCCAGATATGATAGCTTCTTTAGCATAATATGACATCATAAATTTACTAAAAAATCTACTGTATTTTCATTGTCTGCAAAATCAGTAATAACAGGTGATTGTGAATTACCGAAAGGAATATATCCCTCACCCACCACACATTGGATCTCCTGAGCATTCAGAGTTAAGAACTCTTCAGCTTCTTTTATAGTTTTGTACTTCGCGTAATACACGACTGAAATAGGAGCATGTATTTGATTGTCAGCTTTTAAAATAAGGAAGTTGTTGTCAAGAAAAGGTTCGTTGCCAAGCAGATAAACAGCCCTGTTGTAATCATAATTATTCCCGTATTTCTTATTATCGATCACGTATCCATAATCGAAAATTCCCTCGAAGAATTTTGAAGTATCGTAATCTTCAGGTACCAATAACTGCGATACATTCCTGCAACCCAAGCCGTAATAATAGAAAATATCCTTACCTAAATTGAACAGATCTTCCTTGCTTTCCTTGCCGGTTAATACTGCTACAGAACTTCTGTTCTTTCTTATGATGTGTGGATATTTCCCGAAGTAATAATTGAAATAGCCTGATGTATTGTTGCTTCCGGTGGCTTTAACGGCATTGAAATTACTCATTTTGCCTTCACTGAAAAGAATCGCAGTTTCAAATGCAGGTTCGTAGTGCACTAAAAGTTTCAAAAAGAAAGGAAGCAATACGTTATCATCGGTAGATAATTTGATCAGGGCCTTATTTCCGGTTAACAACACACACATGATATCATGAAAACCAACCATAGGTATATTGCCGGCACAAACAAGGGCAATGGTCTTTGGCGAATTGTTAGTTTCCGGTACTTTTGCCGATAGTTCCTTTAATTGATCAGCCATCAACATAGACCCAATGTTCTCAATGGCATGAAGAGTATAGCGTTCAATGAACCATCCGTTATAGATCTCAGCTGCCTTTATAAGTTCTTTTAAGCCCATGTGGAGGTTCTCTTCTCCCTCTTTAGCCCGCCCTTTGATAAAACGGCTTATGAACTTTCCTACCTGAACAAATGCCTCAATTCTTTGTTGTAATTGCATACTTACTCGTATATTTGCAAAAATTTTTAGAACACTAAATTACACATAAAATGGCTATCAAGATAACAGATGAATGTATCAATTGCGGTGCCTGCGAGCCTGAATGTCCGAACAACGCTATTTACGAAGGTGGAGCCGAATGGCGCTTTGCTGACGGAACAGGTGTAAAAGGGCTTTTTAAGGGTCACAATTCGGGTGTGGAAGCAGATGCGAATGATCCTCAGCCTCCAAAACACATGGATGTTTATTATATTGTTACAGATAAATGTACTGAATGCGTAGGCTTTCATGAGGAGCCTCAGTGCGCAGCCGTTTGTCCGGTTTACTGCTGTAGCAAGGATGTTGACAATGTAGAAACAGAAGATCAGTTAAAAGCTAAAAAAGAAGCTCTACACTTATAAGAAAAAGCGGCCTTTGTGCCGCTTTTTTATTTTACTGCACCCTCAGCAAGCCTTTCACATGCTGCCCAAACCATCCTGAACACATTTTCAAAACCTTCTTCGCCGCCGTAATACGGATCAGGCACCTCACGGTGTTCATTCGGAAATGAAACATTCAATAACAGATCTACCTTTTGTTTGTCCTCATCGGTCTCAGCCAACATGAGTACGTTAGCCAAATTGCTTTTATCCATTACAAAGATGCGGTCGAATTTCCTAAAATCCTCAGCCCTGAATTGCCTTGCCCTCAAAGGTGAAAGATCTACCCCGTTCCTTCGAGCGTTGGCAATGGTTCTTCTATCGGGTGCTTCTCCAATATGGTAATTGGAGGTTCCGGCCGAATCAATGGTCCATTTGAGATCATATTTCTCATTCATATACAA
>DAISHL010000169.1:0-5226 GCA_036822555.1 Bacteroidota bacterium
CTTGCCCATTCCTTTTGCATGCAGACCATGTCGTACTCCTTCTCTGTGCCATATTGTACACCTTAAAAATGCTTATACGGCAGATATAAATTATACTAGCCTGGTTTCAATTTGATGGAGATGCGGCCTATGGAATCAGTTCTTACACTATCTATACACTTATCATTTATATAGACGTAGATCATTTTGTTCCCGAAAAAGCTTTTCTCCCTGTCAGACCATAGGTTTGACTCTGTTGGTGCTGCACCTCCGCAGTATTGCTTTACATGATCAAATTTATAATGGAACCAGCGTTTCTGAGCCTTGCTCACAACAACGTTCATCAAGATCACAAAGACAATAAGATATCTCATTTTATGGGGTTGTACTTGATACTGGTATTACCTTACCGTTAAAGTAACGGTGTCCGTTCACAGAAAAATCATGAATATAGGTTGCCATCTCGTTCGCCTTTAAAGGTGCCTTATATCCGGGGAACGCCTTACTAAGCATTTCTGTTTGAACGGCGCCTATGGCCAAACAATTGACTGCAATATTTCTGCCTTTGAATTCTTCTGCCATACACTCGGTTAAACCAGTCAAAGCCATTTTACTTGACGAATAAGCGCTTAAACCCGGGAATTTGGCACTGCCCTGAAAACCACCCATGCTGCTAATATTTACAATATGTGAATGAGTCAATTTCCCCATCAAAGGCATCAATTGCTGTACCAATTGAAAAGGCGCAAATACATTTGTTTGGTATACATTCAGAAGTTCCTTTTCAGAGATCTTCTCAAATGGTTTTACAACGATCTGGCCGGCATTATTGACCACAATGGAAATTGGTTTTTTTAGTTGCTTGCACGTTCTTAAGATCTTCGATAAACCGCTTTTGGAAGTGATGTCTGCCTTAATTGGAAGTACATTATGAACTTTGTTTTTCTGAATATAAGATTCAATGGAACTAACTTGCCTTGAAACGGCCAACACAAGATAGTCAGACGAAGCGAACTGTTTGACCAATTCGAAGCCAATACCTCGTGATGCTCCGGTAATAATAACCAACATTATTTGTAAATTTGTTATACGAAGTTACACTATTAATTCAAGTATGTTTAAAAAAACAACGTTAATATTACTCCTTGTTTGTAGTCTCAAACACAAGGCACAAGTTGATAGTGTATATACAGGAGAGCCAAATTCGTCAGGGTCAAAAAAAGAAACAAAACGTAATTCTAATGGTCTTAATAAACTCTCTGATAATTTAGTGTATGGCGGATTTGTACTTCCCGGGTTTGCGGCAACCAGTTACGGCAGCATCTTTTATGTTTCAGCCAATCCTAATATTGGATATAAGGTAAACAGTGATCTTTTGGTTGGAATGGGCTTCAGTTACAATTACGTTAGCTTTCGTCCAAAAGGTGGTGGACAACAAACACAAAGTATTTACGGACCAAATGTGTTTGCCAGATATATGGTGATGGAAAATGTATTCGCTCAAATACAATACGATAAATTAAATCAACCAAACTACGTTAGAGGAAGCGAGAGAATTTGGGTTGATTACTTTCATGTTGGCGGAGGCTATTACCAAAGAATTGGCGACAACTCTGCTCTTGTATGTTCAATACTTTACAATGTTATTCCAACAAGAAATTCCTTTTACAGTAATCCACAGATCCAATTCGGATTCATTGCAGGGTTTTAGTGTTTGGCAGGATTCTGTGACTTGAACTTGTCAATTCCCTCATCCATCCACTTGATATAATCTTCTATACTAGTATCGTAACCTCTTACTTTTGTGAGCAGTTTCTCGTTGTGATCAAGCAATACATACAATGGTTGTGAGCTTTGTCCGTACAACATCTCTTCCATGTATTTGAATTTATCACCAATATCAGTTATCTCACGCTCTTTACCAAACCATACTACATTCATATAATCCTTTGGGTCAAGCGGACGTTTATCATCAACATAAAGAGAAACCAAAACCACATCATTGTTTAATCGCTTAGTTACTTCATGGTCAGGCCATACATAATCCTCGGTCTTTCTGCAATTAGCACATGCATGTCCTGTAAAATCAACCATTAATGGTTTGCCAACTTTTTTAGCGTAAGCTAAAGCTGTTTCGTAATCATTTTTAAAATGCACGATCCCATTCTTATTCACATCTATGTGTTTGGCGAACTCCGGATCTACATTGGGAACTGCAGATGTTTGGCTTCCACTGCTACCTCCAAAACCGTGTGGAGATTCTGAGTATTCCAATGGAGGTAAAATACCGCTGAATAATTTCAGAGGAGCTCCCCAAAGACCAGGGATCAGATAGATGGTAATGAAGAATGAAATGATAGCAAAAAATATGCGCGTTACCGATAAGTGCTTTACTTCAGAATCATGTGGAGTGCGGAAAACACCAATGAGGTAAAGCGACTGCATAAGGAAGATCACGATCCACAATCCAACAAACACCTCACGGGTTAAATAACCAGCCTGCACAACAAGATCAGCATTCGACGCGAATTTTAATGCCAGCGCCAATTCAAGGAAACCCAATACAACTTTAACTGAATTAAGCCACCCACCAGATTTTGGTAAAGAATTTAACCATCCTGGGAATGCTGCGAATAATCCAAAAGGAAGCGATAAGGCGATGGCAAATCCTAACATTCCCCAAAATGGTCCGGCCATACTACCTGTACCTGCGGCCTCCACCAATAAGGTTCCAATGATAGGTCCAGTACATGAGAAGGAAACTAAAGCAAGCGTGAATGCCATGAAAAAGATGCCAACGTATCCACCCTTATCTGCTTTGGCATCGATCTTCCCTACAAATGAACTAGGCAAGATGATCTCAAAGGCACCAAGGAAAGAGGCTGCAAACACCAGAAGCAGAACAAAGAAAGCCAGATTGAACCAAACGTTGGTGCTTAAGGTATTCAACGCACCGGCACCAAACACCACAGTAACACCAAGGCCTAAGGCCACATATAGTACAATAATGAACAAACTGTAAACCATTGCATTTCGCATCCCTTCTGCCTTGTTCTTACTACGCTTTGTGAATAAACTTACATTCATAGGGATCATCGGGAACACACAAGGAGTAAGCAAAGCCAAAAAGCCGCCTACAAATCCGGCAAGAAAAATACCCCACCAGCTTCTGTCTTCTACCAAGTCAGTATCAGCACTTGTTGCTTTTGGTTCTACACTTAATGTTTTTGATGTGCTTGCCGTGCTTCCTTTTGACATCAGAATGGCGTTGGTATCACAAACACAATCTTTGGCATTGGAAGAGGAGCTGTCAGCGGTCAGTGACTCTGAACCGGCTTCACCGGCGCAGCTTGGAGTACCTTGTAATTCAAACTCGAATTTATCTGCAGGAGGAAAAATACATTTCTCTTCGGTACAGGCCTGTGCCTCATAGGTACCAGAGATCTTCACCTTATTTGCACTTAATAATTTTATCTTTTGGGTAAATGTTGCGGTTTTGGCATGATAGGCAACGTTCATCTCGAACACCTTGTCAAACACCTTCACCGGTGTTGACTCTACAACCTTGCCCACCAATTGGTATTCCTTAGATTTATTGAAAATAAAAGAGGTAGGATTAGGACCATCTTCACCAGCTTTAACAAGAGAATAGATATGCCATGGCTCATCAATCTTTGCTTTAAAAATTAACTCGTACTCACAATCGCTGATCTTTTTTGATTCAAATTTCCAGTGTACCGGATTTTCCTGAGCATTAAAGATTGAGCTCAGAAATACAGCCAATACAATAAATATTCTTTGCATACCTTAAATTGATTTAGAAAATAAAGATACTATATTTTTATGCTTTAGAAAACAATAATTTATTTTTTCGTAACTACCGATAAATCAATGGTTTTTGGAGGTAAGCACATCAGGTCGTTACAACACATATATTCAACTTTAACATTGAGTGTCACAGGCGACTTAGACTTCAATTTAACCTTTTGTTTGAACTCTGCCTTTTCAATAAACACAAAAATTTTTGCTTCAAAAGCTTTCACAAATTCTTCGTGGGCTTCTGATTCAGTTACTTTTCCTACCAATTCCACTTTTTTATCTGCAACAAGGATGATGCTAGTTGGGATTGGTCCCGCATCCGTTGGTCGTTGCGAATAGGTATGCCACCCTTTGTCGATCTCTGCTCTTATGATCACTTCTCCTTCCTGATCATTGATTGATTTGTATTCTGCACTCCACTTCACCGGATTTTGAACCTGCCCCAAAAGACTGAATTGAAATGAGAAGATGGCCAACACCAAAGTTATTAAGCTTTTCATACTAGTAGTTTTTGTAAAGTTGCTCAAAAAAACACCGCCATCAAAGACAGTAAACATTTATTAACATCATTTGCCCAGATCCCTGAAACAATGCCAAATGATGAGCAGATCATTCTCCACCTTATATTCCTTAGAGTAATCGAGCAATAATTTATTGAATCTTTCCTTATTAACCTCACCCTTTGCAATATCAGCTGGCGTAAGCACCGAAGGTTTAATCGCAGGCAGGTCTTTTCTCACTGCATGGCCATACCCAACCCATGTTTGAATCCCAAAAAACACTTTAAGAACATTGATCACAAAAACAAACGGATGACGTTGAAATAACATTGCAATTGGGAATAAGCATAATAAAGTACCTGACACCACAATATCAAGCAGTCTCTTTTTCCGCTTGTTTTCCGGCTTAGCGATATTATTTAGATCTATCACATATAACTCACCGGCTGTATCTATGCTATTGCTTCCAATGATACTTAAACTCTCCGGGGGTGCTATTTTAAATTCAATGTCCTTTGTTACCAGTGCAAGCATTTTATTGATGATGTTCTGTGAAGAAATGTTCTTGGCGCAAAAGATCACTTCATTGATCTTGTGCACCTCAATGATCTCATCCATTTGATCGAATTTCCCAATGTAATTGGGATTCTTTACACCATTTTGCTCGTTGCTTACAAAACCAATGAACTGTGCTTTAACCGTGGTTTGATCCAGCAAAGAATTCACGCGCTTGAATTCCTCTTCATCTCCAATGATCGCGATCCTCTTCTGATTGACACCGGCGTTAAGCTTGAATTTTTTTATGCCTGAAAAATGGTATAGGATCCTTAAGCCCATATACCCCCCTATGGTTGAAAAGGTTCCTAAAAGTATCAATGCTCTGGAGAATCTGTAATACTCAGGCAATAAGGAATACACAATAAGAATA
>DAISHL010000170.1:0-5207 GCA_036822555.1 Bacteroidota bacterium
ATTTTTTGTCGGTAAGCACATAGCGAACCGTTAGCATGGATAATCCAGCAAATAGGAGAAATGAAAGTAAGGTGGCCGTGTATTTCAGATAATACAGGGTAGTGTAACTGAAATTATTCAGTACAAGAATAAACTGATCCATAGGCGCCTCTGAAGTGGAGCCGTAATATTTTACGTAGATGAGGTGATTTAAAGCAACAAAGAATTTCTCACGCACATAGCCCAGAACAGCGAACATGAAAAAGAACAGGATGAAATATTTCCAGTTTAGTTTCATGAGGATTTTGCTTGGGCTTTCCCGGCGAATTTATTTACCCACCAGACCCAAAGGAGAAAAATATAGCCGTAAATAAAGAAAGTAAATGTGTAGGTATGGTTGAAATCGAGATAATCAGGATAAAATTTAGCAATGATGGTAAGGCAAACTATCCTTACAATGTTTAAAATATGAATACTCACAATGCCTAAAGGAATGAACCACAATTTGCCTTTTTGATAGCCGGGATACCAAGCAATGAACACTGAAAAGAGGATGAATAGTGAAATGGCATTGCAGTTCGAGCCTATCCAAACGCCATTGGACCCGTCTATGCCTATGACCTGGTAGTCGATGTCCTGAAGAACCAGAAATGTCTTAAAATTCAGGAGATGCAGTAATTGATCGGCTCCTTGTATGATAAAACCAATAAAACGTTGGTCGTAGAATGTATGACGTTTGATCAGGAACTGGTGAATCAAATAGAATAAAAGATAAGTAAGGCCTGAATAGATCAGGAACTTTAGAAAGGCGTTATGCCTTAAGGATTTGATCATGCTTAGTCTGCCGACTCTTCTTTTTTGCGTGAGTCGTATAGTTTTTTAGCGCCATAAGCAGCGCCGGCAGCCATTAAAATAGAGGTGCCCCCATCAATAGGGATGCATGGAGGAGGCCAGCACGCAGGTCCGTTGCCCGGTGGTGGTGGTGGAGCTGCTGCAAAGGTGAAGGCAACCGCACAGAACAATAAACTTAAAGTAAGTATGTGTCTGATCTTCATTTTCAATTATCTACAAAAGGCGCAGATAGGCGAAATTAAACAATTAATTTTTACTTTGCAAGCTCTACTTTTCAACGAAATGCCTTAATTTTGTTTGAATCTAACGTGAGCGCCAAGAAGCAAGCCATAATAACGCAAAAGGACTTTAACTTAATTATCAGGGTATTAAAGACGAATTGGTGGGTTCCCCTGATCATTGTCCCGGTATTTTACTTCATTGGTGTTTTTTACATCTACCGAATAACCCCTGTTTACCAGGTTACTACCCAGATCCTATTGCAAAATAATGATGCTTACTACAAAAGTAACGTTGTGAGCGATGCGAGTTTTTATGGCTCTGGTGCACAGAGTTATATTGATAATTCTAATGAACAGCGCGTATTGCTTTCCTATGATTTGTTGAATAAAGTGGTTAGTAAGCTTAAAGATAAGCTGCAGGTTTCCTACTACATTGTTGGGAAGGTGAGGACAACCGAGCAGTTTGGAGGAATGCCATTTAGTGTAAAGGTGAATAATATTAATGGTGGTTTTTACGAAATGCCTTTTGACTTTAAGTTCATTGATTCAAAAACTTATGAGTTAACATACAAAATTGGAGATGAAAAAGTAATTAAGAAAGGTTTATTTGGAAAGGAGTTAATTGATCTTGGATACAATTTGGTGATTGAGAAGAACCCATCATTTGAAGGTATTCAAGTAGATCCATTAAAGGAAATGTTTTATCAATTTGTTATCCACTCTAATGACTTATTGATCTCAAACATCACCTCAAATATACAGGTAAAAAATCCAGATTATACCAACATTCTTCATGTTCAACTCAATGACATTATTCCTGCGCGCGCAGTCCTCATTCTTGATACTTTGAATAATGAGTATTTATTAAGTAAGCTTAGTTCCAAGTTTGAATTGAACGATAAAACAATAGAGTATATAGACAAACAATTGGACGAGATCTCTATTCAATTAAAAGAAAGTGTTGATACACTTCAGGAATATAAAAGAAAGAAGTCTATTGTAAATTTAACCTGGGAGGAAGGCGACTTTTTAAGTAAAGTGGCCTTTTATGACAAAGAGAAGTCTGTTGCTCAAATGCAGATAGAATCATTGAATGATCTTGAAAAGTATATCATTGAAGATAAAGACCCGCAGTTTTTACCACCTTCCGTTTATATAACAGAAAAGGATGGATTTATGAGTAAAGCGGTTACTGAGTTATATGAAAAGCAAATTGAATTAAACAGATCTTTGGCAACGGTAACTGAGATAAATCCTGCGATACAGGAGAAAATGGGTAATATTAAAAAATTAAAGCAAGACCTCCTGATCTACATAAATAACGCCAGAGCCGCAAACAAGATCACTATAGAAAATATTAACCAGCAGATCAATAAATATCTAAATGAGGCCAGTAGCATCCCGCCAAAGCAAC
Source organism: Bacteroidota bacterium (assembly GCA_036822555.1). Taxonomy (GTDB): domain Bacteria; phylum Bacteroidota; class Bacteroidia; order B-17B0; family Aurantibacillaceae; genus Aurantibacillus. The sequence goes on from DAISHL010000170.1 coordinate 2,467, forward strand.
AAGATCTGCTCGGGATTCAAAGAAACTTAAATGTGAATGAGGATATATATAACTTTTTATTGGAAAAGAAAGCTAATACGCGCATTGCAAAAGCAAGTATAGTTCCTGATGCTAAGGTCATTGAGAGCCCTCGGTCTGTTGGGGAAGTTAGTCCGGACAGAAGTTCTTTGATGAAAAGTTTTATCTCCGCGGGGTTTGGATTGGTGATCCTCATCATATTTATTCGAATGACATTTTTTACAAAGATCAGAGACATTGATCATTTAAAGGAACTCACGGATATACCATCAATTGGGGTTATCCCTTTCTTAAAGAAAAATCATGAGACAGGAGCGGTAGTAGATGCTCAGCCAAATTCAAAGATAGCGGAATCGTTCAGGAATATTCGAACGAATTTGCAGTACGCAAATGTTGGTCAAGATAATAAAACCTTCCTGATCACTTCATTCTTGCCTGGAGAGGGTAAAACCTTCACCAGTGTGAATATAGCCGCTACGTTGGCCAAATCAGGCAAACGAACTTTGATCATTGAGTTAGACCTTCATAAACCAAAAGTGTATAAGAATTTAGGCCTGAATGCTCCGGTGGCAGGGATCACAACCTATATTACAGGACAATCTGTTATTAGTGACATTATCAAACCAACCGAGATACAGAATTTGTTTTGCCTGTTTGCAGGCCCTATTCCTCCGAACCCATCCGATTTTGTACTATCGGAAAAACTCAAGGAATTGATACAGTATGCAAAAGAAAATTTTGATCAGGTGATCATTGATTCTCCGCCGGCAGGTTTACTGTCTGATTCTGTATATCTCATGCAGTATGCTGATGCTACTTTGTTTGTGTTAAATGCAAACTCATCTACGCGTAAAACTGTTCAATTTGTGCAGGAATTGAAACAAAGTAATAATCTTAAGAATCTTCTGTTTATATTGAATGGAGTAAGAAACATTTCAAAGCGCTATTATTACACGGGCTATGGGTATAGCTATGGATATGGTTATGGATATGGCTATGGCAAAGGTTATGGATACCGGAAGTGATGCTTTAATGATAAGCTAAAAACCATACAAAGCCCCCAATTATTTGGTAATTACACCTATATTGAGTAAATTTATTACTCAATTTCATGTTCGAGGCCCTCATATCATCTAAAACGCGCATTAAGATCCTGTTGAAGTTTTTTTTGAATGGTAATTCAGTGGCATACTTGCGCGGTCTTGAAGAGGAATTTGGTGATTCAACCAATTCAATCCGCATTGAACTCAACAAATTTGAAAAGGCTGGTTTTCTAAAGTCATATACCGAAGGCAATAAGAAACTCTTCAAAGCTAACAAAGATCATCTTTTGTTTCATGACATTCAGCAAATGCTCATGAAGATCACGGGTATCAATCATTTGGTAGATTACGTTCTGCAGCATATCGGAAACCTAGAAAAAGTTTATCTGGTTGGAAAGCTCTCGAAAGGACTTGAAAGTAGTGAAATTGAGTTGGTTTTTGTTGGAGATATTAACATTACCTACTTAGAAGAATTGATTGCTAAGGCAGAGAAAAAACTAAATAAAAAAATTACTTTCATTTGCTATAAACCAGAGGATTTTAGGTTGGATGAAATTCGTAAGAATGGCATCGATCCTTTATTGATCTGGAACAGATGAGAGTTGTGCCTTGAGCACACAAAGAGTGTATTGATTTTAAAATACTTGGTCCATGTGACTGAGGTGGCGAAGCTGTGAAGAAATAATGACCTGGAAAGTGCTATATGTTGCATCTCGTTCTGAAAAGAAGGTAGACCAAAGACTGAAGGAACTGGGTTTGGAGAGCTACATTCCATTAAAACGTGAGAAGCGAAAATGGAGTGCCCGTATGAAGTGGGTAAGTGTTCCAATGATCAGCGGCTATGTTTTTGTGAATGTGAATGAGAAGAACAGAGACACCGTGTTTCGTGCAAGCGGGGTGCTAAACTATGTGCGATATATTGGTTCTGATGCATGTATTCGGCAAGAGGAGATCGATGCGCTGAGGTCAATCGAAGAAAAAGGTTATCACGTGGAATCCTATAGTTTGGATAAAGCTAATATGGGCGAGGCGGTGGAAATAAAGTATGGACCTTTTAAGGGACTGCATGGGAAGGTTTTACATTTAGGAAAGGAAGATGAGTATACCATACAAATTGAAGGGATTGGATATGCTTTACAAATAAAGGTGCCCTCAGAGGTATTGCAAAAGATCTAGCTAAGCATGAATTCAACAGAAGAACATTGGGATCTGATCATAAAACCGCGTAACAAGTGGTATCAGTTAGATCTTGCAGCTATCTGGAGATACAGAGATCTTTTGATGCTTCTTGTGCGAAGAGATTTTGTGTCGGTGTACAAGCAAACCATTCTTGGACCCATTTGGTTTTTCATTCAACCTATTTTAACTACACTCACTTTTACTGTAATATTTGGTAATCTTGCTAAGGTAAGTACCGACGGAATTCCTCCGGTATTATTTTACACTGCGGGCACTATTCTCTGGAACTATTTTTCGGAATGCCTGACAAGGACTTCTTCTACTTTTACAGCCAATGCATCCGTATTCGGTAAAGTTTATTTCCCTAGATTGGTGGTTCCTTTATCCGTGTTGATTTCGAATTTGGTGAAACTGGCCATTCAGTTCGCCCTGTTTATGATGATCTGGCTATATTACTTTTCTCAGTCAAATCAGATCCAGCCAAACTGGGCCTATCTGCCT
>DAISHL010000171.1:0-5207 GCA_036822555.1 Bacteroidota bacterium
TAACAAGATTAATGGCGCACAGATCAGATAGAAAATACGCATTGGCCAACTTATGATCAAGGTGGTTTGCAGTGAAAGCTTAATGCAGAACATTTTAGGGATCTGTTCACCTAAAGTGATATGCAAGAATGTAATAGAGGCAAATGCCAATGGAATGGAGATGCTGTGCACGGCAAAGCTATCCGGACTAGCACCAAATTTGAGGAACACAGATCTTACAATGTGGGCGAACACCTCTTCACCTACCCAACCTAAACCTAAACTAGCCAGGGTGATCCCTAATTGGGTGGCAGATAAATAGGCATCTAAATTGTCGAGTAATGATTTTGCGAGCTTAGCTCTTGAGCTTCCCTTCTGGATCTTGATATCCAACTGAGAGGCGCGAACTTTCACCAGGGCAAATTCAGCCGCAACAAAAAAACCATTTAAAAAAACAAGAAATAAGGTAAAAAGTAACTCCGTGACCATAATTATTATATACAAATATAAGCTTTTTAAGGAGAAGGCGCTTATCCTTCCTGGAATCTAATTCCATTTATATATACCTGATCTATCAAGTGATTGGCGAAGGAATAAGGTATAAAGCCATAACTGTTGATCTCTTTAGTGATGAAAAAATTGGCTAGTTTGCCTCTGCTGATACTGCCTACCTTGTTACTTAGATTCATAGCATAGGCTGAGTTTATGGTTGCAGCATTGATGGCCTCCTCAGGATTAAGTTTGTATTGGATACAAGCCATACTTAACACAAAGTTCATATTGCCGCTTGGTGAACTTCCCGGGTTGTAATCTGAAGCAAGTGCAATAGGCAATCCATGGTCTATCATTTGTCTCGCAGGCGGCAAAGGCAGATTTAAAAAGAAAGCAGCGCCAGGTAAGATCGTTGGCATTGTTCCTGAACCTTTAAGGATTTCCATATCCTCAGTATTACAGAACTCTAAATGATCAACACTGATGGCATTGCATTTTACAGCCGTTCGTATACCATTGCTGTGACTCAATTGTTCGGCATGAACCTTTGGGATCAATCCGTATTTGGCACCTGCCAATAAGATCTCCTCTGTTTCCTCCGCATTAAAGTAGCCTTTTTCACAGAACACATCAATATAATCAGCTAAACCTTCGTTACAAATAGCAGGAAGCATTTCGTTGATGATCAAGCTAATATACCCCCTTTTGTTTTCTCTGTATGCCTTTGGATAAGCGTGCGCTCCCAAAAATGTAGCTTTTACAGGTATCCAATTCAGATCTTTCAATCGTTTGATCACGCGAAGTATTTTCAGTTCACTTTCAACACTTAGGCCATATCCGCTTTTAATTTCTATGGCTCCTGTTCCATAAGAGATGACTTCTTTGAACCGTTTAAGCGATTGTTCAAACAATTCCTCCTCAGATGTTCTTGCCAATAATTCAGCAGAATTTAAGACGCCACCGCCTCTGTTAGCGATCTCTTCATAGGTCATCCCATTGATACGGTCTACAAATTCACCTTCTCTGTTGCCGGCATATACGATGTGTGTATGACTATCGGCAAAACATGGCATTACGATCTTTCCGGTACAATCTATAACCTCAAGGTCCTTCCAATCTGTTATTCCTGGAAAGTCATCCATTCCGCCAAAGTCAACAATGATACCATTCTCACAGGCCATACATGCCTCGAGGATCTCCGGAAGTACACTCAATTCCTTACCATACACCTTTGCGTGATCTTCTTCCCTTACCTGCACCAAGGATTTAATATTCTTAAGTAAAAGCTTTTGCATATCTTGGATGAAAATACGAAAAAACAGAATTTCTATTTTAATTGGTATACTAATTGTAAAACCGTAACGTTAATAACTTAAAACATGAAATACTTTGCATTCATTTTCTTATTCGCCATTCAATTCGAAGTAAGATCGCAAAATGACACCTTAGCACCATCGCCACTCCCATTTAAAGAACACAAACATGAGATTGGTTTGAGCATTCTATCGCCTTTTTTGATGGTAGTGGGTGCAACCGACCTCAATGAAAGGTACACCAATCTGACCTACAGGTACAGACTAAATCAAAAACATGCCATTAAAGGGTTATTTGGTACAGCATTTTTTAACTCGAACGAGAATAAATTTGAACAGGACATGTTACAAGCTACTCCCGGTCAAACCATCTATGTGAACAGAGAATTAAGAACACCCGCAAATTTTCAAACCGGATTAGGTTACGAACTGATCCTTGGAAAGAACAAGCTTAAACACGTCTTAGGTATTGATCTTATTTACAACAATAAATTTACAAGTGAGTATAAAAGTTATAATTTGCTGAAGGATAGTTTGGATGCCAACAACAACAAAATCTTGATAGGAAGAGGAATTGATACGGGCGCAGTTACCTTGACCAGAAACTATGATAAGTTTGGCGCCAATTTATCTTACAGCCTGAGATATGAATTCACTGAAAATTGGCTGTTAACGTCAAGTTTTATCCTAAACTACCGTTATTATCAGCGAAGGGTCAATGGCATTTTGGCCGGAGTTAGTGATTTTAGTATTAACGGATTGATAGCCGACATTTCGCTCTACTATCGTTTTTGATAAAAAACGTATCTTTACCGGCATGGCAGGTAATTCATTTGGTCATTTGTTTAAACTAACCTCATTCGGAGAAAGTCATGGCGCCTCCATTGGTGGTGTTATTGACGGGTGTCCGGCCGGACTTAAACTTGACCTGAAGGAGATCCAACATGAATTGAACCGGAGAAGACCTGGCCAATCTAACCTTTCCACTCCCCGTAATGAAGCCGATCAGGTTGAGTTCCTTTCAGGGATCATGGATTCTGTTACGCTTGGTACACCTATTGGTTTCATCGTGAAGAATACCGACCATCAAAGCAAGGATTATGAAGCATTAAAGACTGTTTACAGACCTAGTCATGCTGATTATGTATACGATGCCAAATACGGCATCAGAGATCATAAAGGCGGCGGAAGAAGCAGTGCCAGAGAAACCATAGCCCGTGTTGTTGCAGGGGCAATTGCCAAACAACTTCTAAAACATCATCATATTTCTATACACGCTTTTGTAAAACAAATTGGTCCGATCAAAACAGAACAAGACCATCATGCGCTAGATCTTTCAAAAACAGAAACGTCGATCGTTCGTTGTCCTGATGAGACCGTTGCCCAGCAGATGATCGATTATATAGAAGAATTAAAGAAGGAAGGAGACACTTGTGGAGGGATCATCCAATGTGTGATCAAGAATGTTCCTGCAGGAATTGGAGAGCCTGTATTCGATAAATTGAATGCAGAATTGGGCAAGGCCATACTAAGCATTAATGCTGTGAAGGGATTTGAATTTGGCAGTGGTTTTGACAGTGTTCATAAAAAAGGATCTGAACTTAACGATGAATTTGTAACCATCTCTAATGAAAAAGGTGAACAGATAATTTCAACCAAGACCAATTATAGTGGAGGTATTCAAGGAGGCATAAGCAACGGAATGCCGATCTATTTCAACGTTGCTTTTAAACCTGTTGCATCTATAAAGAAAGATCAGAATACTATTGATAAAGATGGCACTAATATCCAACTGAAGATCGACGGAAGACACGATCCATGTGTGGTGCCAAGAGCAGTTGTGATCGTAGAGAGCATGGCAGCTATTGTGCTGGCAGACCTATTACTCAGAAATACCACCTCTAAACTTTGACCCATGGAAATTCGCATCAGGCCATTTACACCTGAAGACGCTCCAAAGCTTTCTGAATTAGGAAATTCTAAGAATGTGGCCCAATATATGGCCGGACGATTTCCTCATCCGTATACGATCAATGATGCCGAAAAATACATTCAGGAAGTTGGTTCTGTTATGCCAACAAGGTCCTTTGCAATTGTATTGAATAATGAACTCATTGGTGCATGCGGAGTTCATCCGCAGGAAGATATATTTAAGAACAATGCAGAAATAGGATATTGGTTAGGCGAAAAGTATTGGGGACATGGATATGTTCAAGAAGCTTTGAAACTACTGATTCCGTATGCCTTTCAAAATTTTAGTATCAACAGATTGTATGCAAGGGTATTTGGCAACAATCCCAGATCAATGAAGGTACTTGAAAGATCAGGATTCGTGCTTGAGGCCAAATATAATGGCACACTTGAGAGGTTTGGCGAGATCCTGGATGAATATATTTATGCTTTAAGAAAGTAGTTGAACACCAATTAGTGTTCAACTATCAACTTGTATTGCCAACTCTTATCTCCGGAAGTTAACTTTATAAAATAAACACCGGCAGCATAAGAATCAAGATCCAGTGGCTTTTTAAAAGAATTCATTTCATTGAGTTCTCCGCTCATGAGTTTCTTCCCATTCACATCGCTCAAGGAGAAAAGAACCTGTGTATTTCCTGAAAGTTTTCCTTCCAATTGAAAATGATTGCTTCCAAAATTCTTTAATACCAGCGAATTCCCAATTGCATCAATAGTTCTGATCCCTACAGGTTCGTTCATAACCACCAACTGTTTCACTGCTGTATCCTGGCATCCTGTAGCGCTTGTAGAAATAAGTTTCACAGAATAATTACCTGGCGACGAGTAACCATAAGAAGGATGAGTTTGACTAGAAGTGCCGAAGCCATCGCCAAAATCCCATAGATATGAAACAGCATTCATTGACCAGTTGGTAAACTGTACCAATGGGTTTTGTTTCAAGTAGGTTGTATCATTGCATGAGATCATGGCAAATGCAGGTAATATTTGTTGAACCTGTTGAATTGATGAATAATGATCGCAGCCACCAATTGAAGTGATCTCAACCTTATAATTGCCACCATTCAATGATGCTAAGGTATCAGGCTGACTTCTGTTTAAAGCAGTTCTAATAACGGTATTGGATTGATCTTTCCACACAAATGACCATGGACCTGAAGTTGAAGGTTGTGCAATTACCATACCCCCATTTGGAGATGTGCATGTTGGATGAACCACGTTAGCTGAAGCCTGTAAACTATTTAAGGATACGCTTAAGATAAATCTGGAAACAGTAGTTGTATCAGATAACCCGAAAACGTAACTCGAATTCACAAGATCAGTGATGGTATTCGTGTAACGATCTGTTAAACGAACGCATGTACCATAAGGAAAAGTATTTGCATTCATTGATATAGAGTATGTTCCAGTGTAACCTGTTGAAGTTTTTAATAAAGTAGTGTATGTTCCTGA
>DAISHL010000172.1:0-5203 GCA_036822555.1 Bacteroidota bacterium
GCCAGCGGCTCGCGCCGGGGGTCGGGCTGGTGATTTGATAATTCGTATAGATGAGATCAGAACAAACAGGATACAAAAGAACACAACATAGCCCCATTCCATTACAATGGACAGTGAAGAATAAAAGGGACGAGACATGGTTGAATTTCCATATTTGGCTACATTGGTAGACACGTCCTCCCAACTTTTATAAATGTATTTTTTAAAGGGCTCGCTTATTTGTTCATTGATGAATGGAACGGGCTTAGGTTTCTTAAATTCTCCGAAATAATGTCCGGTACCAATTAATCCGGCTCTGCTTGTATATTGTCCGGGGCCCAGACCAATGACATAAACCCACGGATACTCCTGCGGTAATTTTGTGACCGACACCACCGTTGCTTCTGTTTTTGGCGAATCGTTTGTAACAATACGTTCAAAATAATAAGAAATAAGCGCAAAGTTCTTTGGTTGCAGGAACATGGCCAGCACCAGCGCCAGAACAATACAAACAACTAAGATCAAACGAGTGCCGCTTATTTTAATGAGCGAACGGCTGTAATATGGGGCAATAAGAGCAATGGCCACCAAAAAAGCGATCAATAAATGCATCACCGATGCCATTAAAATAGCCAGAAAACCAATTGCAGCAATAGCATAGCCTTTCCTTTGTGAAACAACATAAGGTATATAGAACATGAGCAACACCAGAAGATTGGCAGTATAGATCTGATTGTTGAAATTGCCTGCAGGATCAAGGAATGATAAGGGACTTAGTGTACCCTGTACAACATCGCCCGTAGCCGAATCAAAATTTCCGCCATTAATGGCAACATAGGCAACTGCCTGAAAGATCCCCAATGCTGATTCGATCAAAATGATCCATTCCATTGCCTTGATGTAACGCATGTGATCTGAAAGATGGGAGAGGGCATTCTTCGGTACTGCCATGAAAAAAAGGAAAGAGCCATAGGTGATGATGCATAAAATGGCATTTTGCAATACAAACTCTACATGCACATACTTGCCCCATAGTAGATAGAAAAGAGTGAGAAATGCATAGCATCCTAAAGCAACCACAACCCGTATCAAGCCGCTGCCCGATCTCGCTCTGGTCAAGTACCATGCGATCGCCAGAAAAGGCACAGCATAGGCCAGCATTTTTGATGGCAACCAAACTACCAGATTGGTGAGAATGAATATCTCGTAGTATGCTTGCGTGTAATTATGCGCATTAGATGTTTCTGTTGATGTGTTTACGCGCATGATCTGAACACTTGGTCCATTTGTTGGTGAAATTTTTGAAGCGTAAAATGCTCCTCGTAGTCTTTACGGGACTGTTGACCAAAGGTTTTTCTTAGTGCTTCATCCTTTAGTAATAGCTCAATGGCATTGGCCAATTGCATTGTACTCTTAGGTTCAACAAGCAAGCCATTCGAGTGGTCATTAATGATCGATGGGATCCCTCTCCAGCGTGTTCCAATAAGTGGTAAGCTAAACTGCATCGCTTCCAGTAAAACCACGCAAAATGTTTCAGATTAAAAAAACGTTGGGAAGCAGAACACATACGCTCTTCAAAACGCGCTGAATTTATCTATGCCGGAGAGAACACCTAGAAATTCTACATTCTCAGCAAGTCCTAAGGATTCTACCATTGATCTGGTGCTGGCTTCAAATTCGGATGATTCAAACTTCCCCATCACCTCCAAGCGAAAGCGCAAGCCTTTCTCTTTAATCAGTTTACACGCTTCCAGTAAAACCAAGATCCCCTTAGTTTCTTTAATGATAGCCACAAATAACAACACAGGCACACTGTTACTTGCATTGGTCTTAAGGGAAGGTTCGAAATTATCTTCAATTCCGTATGGTACTATAAATTCTTTTTTTGCGTTCAAGGCCTTTCCATCAGGTGGATTAAGTTCAGAAAGCACTATTGCCACATCCGGTCTTTGATACGCCAATGTGTATAACCACTTCAACGCCCCAGCTAATTTCAACTGTGCCACACCGCCCGCATGAAAATGGAAAATGGTCCTCTTGAACATCCAGCGGGTACATAATAAAATAATGATATCGCGCAGAACAGGGGTCTTGTCAGGTCCGGCTGGTGGGTAGTAGAGCACAGATGCGCCCTTGGTGATCCGTGTGAACATGATCTTCATGATCACCGTGAACAGATGGAAAATTTTACTGAGACTTGCCTTCCCGATCTGATCCATTTCTTTTGAAAAGGCCATGCGAACGTGATACAATTTTGCATGCTTGTATCTTCCCTGCAAGATCTTTTCGATCATGATCGCTTGTCCCCCATATGGCGGAGGCGTTTGTCCTACAAAAGTGATCTTTACTTTTTCCTGCATGCAAGTACTATCAATTGCTGATAGTGATGTTTCTTTAAATAGGTGTCTTCCACAAACCGAATAAAGGACAGTGGCATTAATGCACAGAACAACCTGAGCAACTTGATGTACATCTTCTTTAGTTTTCCTGCGCCGATCACATATTCCTCTGTTAAAAAGAAAGAGGTCAGCTTATCTGTTTCTAACTGCCTTACAATGTCGAGTCCCACCGCCTCACACAACTGACGTGTATACACAATATCGTATAGCCTTACGTGCTTTGGATCTTTCCAAACTTCATTGATAGGAATATTGATAAGCATCACCCCCTCCTCGCTCAACAATGGAACGAGTGAAGAAAGCAAACCCTTATCGTCATCCACATGCTCAATGATATGCGACAGGGAGATCACATCGAATCTTGTGTCATGGAATTTCTTAAAGAATTCTTCTACAGTGGCAGTCATCGCTTTTCTTCCGGTTGACTCGGCAACAGATGGAAAATTATGAACTGCTTCCTCAGAAATATCGCAACCATGCAACAAATGGTGTTTTGGGTACTTAAGCAACAAGGATCCATGACCAAAACCATAATCGAGAACGTTCAGAACTCTTTGAAAGCGATTCCCAAAATGTTCCTTGATGATCTTAAAATTGATCTTGGATTTTGATTGCTGATCGAAACTGATCAAAGAATAAATCCTGCTTACAAATGGGTTGCGTTTTTTGTACAGCTTGTTATAAAACTCCTTATTTACATCTACCTTGCTCATGCCTTATCGTTTCTGTGTTTTACAAGCGGTGATCCGTTCAGGTACTCAATGGCGGGCTTCAACAACAAGTCAACATTGGCCTCTGACATGCACGATGGTGACATGTAATTGAAACTTCCTTTATAACAAATTTGAGAATACAATGCATATGCAGTATCACTCGGTTTCTGATTCGTATTCTTTGTGATGCTTCTCATGGCCGCATCCAATTCCGCATATGAATTGATTTTGAATGATCCTGGATAATTCTGATAGAAGATCTCACCCAGTGGATATACGGGAACATTCATGGTTAACGCCTCAAAACCAACAGTGCTTGACAATGTAACCACGGCATCAAATTTATTAAGGTTGTCCTTTAGCGGAAAATACGGACTTAACAGAATTGTATTAGGCAACTGTTTAATGGCTTCATAAAACGCCTTGGTGTTATTGCCCACATTGCTCTTGTGCTCCTTTACTACCAAGGTTGCATTCTCAGGAAGTGTAAAGGCAATGTTCTTGATCAAATTCAATTCATTACCGTCGTAATATTTTGCAAAAATACTTGTAGAGGCTTCCGGATAAAAATGCAGCGGATAAACCACATATATTCTCTCTTTAGAGAACTTCACATCGGGTTCAAAGATCTTTAAGATCTTATTAAAGTACTTATCGTAGAAAATACGCTTGAATGCGATCTTGTATACTTTGTACAAGTAAGTTTTTGAATTGCCGATCTCCAAGGATCTGAAAGTTGGGGTTGTGGCAATGTGCAATAATTCCTTTACAAATGAAAACGAGAATAAGGAGTACCCTTTATCGAAAAGCCCGCCAAACTGGGAGTTCTTCATGTAATCAGGTATCTCATTGGTTGGGGTATACGTGGTTGCTTCTTTGTTCACCAGCACTTCGTTTCCGGTAACATCCGTGTGTATATTGAAGTGGTAAGGTATGCGGGCACCCATGTAACCAAAATACGGGATGTTCATGTCCGTGGCAACCTGATGTGCCAGATATAAGAACGAGTTGGAAACACCCTCAGAGATCAACAACTTTACATCATTTTCTTTAAACACAGTTGAGAAAAATGCCTTGACCCTCTTGAATGTTTGTAGTGTATTCAGAGACTTTCCATAAAAATAGGTTTGTCTTGAGTAACTGGCGTAGTTTGACCAATTGTCGATGACGTGATGCTGGTATTCGCTTGCCTGCTGTTGTTTTTGAAGATACTCATTCAGGTAATAAACGGGTCCGGCCTGATTTAGGTCTACCTTCTTTACTCGTTCGTAATAAGGTGTTGTTGCTAAAAAAACCGGAGATACACCGTGCGCTTTTAACGCCAGTCCCATTCTGTAAAATAGCTCAGTAAAGTACCCTGGACAGTCAGGCAGCAAAAAGGCAACAACTTTCTTATCCATTGTTCTTGATTTTAAGGAATCCTAAGATCTTTTGTTTCTCTTCCGATGTTAATACCGGAATATAGTTCAATCCTGCAAGCATTATCACTAAAAGCGGAAGCCACTTGATGAAGTTATGGATGGGCACAAAGCTTAATGCGCTTGTAACAGAAACAATAACTAAAGAGAATACTAAAAGTGCTTTTATATTAAATATACGTGGATCGATCTTATGTGTTTGTTTAATTAACAACAGGAGAAATACAGTAAGGTATGCGATCAATGAGGATACTATGGCACCCATGACTGAATATGACGGGATCAACCACAGTGATAATACAAAAGCCAATACCATGGCCAAGGAATATACAATGCCAAGATACATTGTTTTTGATTCCTTTAAATACACTTGTTCAAATACAATGATCATTACTCTTATGAGCGGAAAAAACATAAGCAATGGCATATACTCTCCTGCACTCCTATACTCCTCGGAAGTGATCAGGTCGATCAAGTCAAACCTCGCTATTTCAATGAAAGGAATGATCATCACAATACCTAAGATCGAATACTTCAACATGATGTTGTATGCTTTCTCCGGCTTTCCTTCTTCACTTTCCTCGGCAAAAAAATATGGTGATAGCGTTGCAGTGATGGTTGATATGAACATGAACACAATTTCCATTAATGTATAAGCAACAGAGAACAAAGCCACTTCTCTAGCACCATTGTA
>DAISHL010000173.1:0-5202 GCA_036822555.1 Bacteroidota bacterium
CACGTATTTGAAATATAATAAGATCAGAGCCATTTAAGCAGGTAAAAAGTAATGCCCATATTCTTTTGTGCCGCACTGATTCCATTGGTGATGTGGTTCTTACGCTGCCTATGGCCGGTGTCATCAAAGCCAATTATCCTGATTGCAAGATCTCTTTCTTGGGAAGAACCTATACAAAAGCCATTGTGGAGTTGAGTGATTTTGTGGATGAGTTCATCAACTACGATGATGTGTTGAAGATGAGTGATCCGGAGGCGATCAACTCCATTGTCTCTCGGAAGATCGATGTGGTGATCCATGTATTTCCGGTAAAGGAGATCGCTCAACTCATGAAGAGTGCTAAAGTGCCATTGCGCATTGGTACACGTAACAGGTTGTATCATTGGTTCACCTGTAATAAATTGGTAAAATTGTCGCGCAAGAATTCTGATCTTCATGAATCACAACTCAACATCAAATTGCTTGATGCTTTAGATATTATGACAGATGTGCCTTTGAAGGTGATCGAAGAGTGTTACGGATTCTCTAAGGTGAAAAAGCTTGGCAATGAATTGTTCCTGAACATGCTTGATGCGAAGAGAAAAAAAGTGATCCTGCATCCGCGCTCTAAGGGCAGTGCAAGAGAATGGGGTTTGTCAAATTTTTCGAAACTGATCATTGCTTTGACTGAAAGTAAATATCAGATCTATATTAGTTGCAACTATGAAGATGGCATGGCTATGGAAGACTTCCTGAAGCAAAACACCAAAGCCATTGATATTACGGGTAAGCTCACCCTGGATGAGTTCATATCTTTTATCAATGCTTGTGATGTGCTGGTGGCGGCATCAACAGGACCTCTGCACATTGCTTCGGCCTTAGGAAAAAAAGCAGTAGGCTTGTTCGCTCCTATGCGTCCTATACATCCCGGCAGATGGGCGCCCGTTGGAAGAGATGCGCATGTTCTGGTGCTGGACAGATCTTGTTCAGATTGCAGAAAAGGCGGAAGATGCCATTGCATCGAGGAAATAGAAGTACATAAAGTTGTAAAACAGATCGAACAGTAATGAATCAGTTTAAAGATAAAGTCATTTGGATAACCGGCGCATCATCAGGAATAGGCGAGGCGCTAGCCATTGAGCTGGCAAAACAGGAAGCGCGTTTGATCCTTTCTGCCCGAAGAGAGGATGAATTAAAGCGTGTGGCCGCCCTGACCAAATTGCCGGAGCTTGATCTAATGATCCTGCCTTTTGACCTGAAAGACACCAGCAATGCTTCTGCTTTGACAGCAACGATCATCAATAAATTCGGACGAATAGATGTTCTTGTGAACAATGGTGGAATGAGTCAGAGAGCTGAAGCAGAAAAAACATCCATTGACACAGACAGGGAATTAATGGAGATCTATTATTTTTCTTACGTTCAATTGACAAAGGCGGTGTTGCCCTACATGAAACGTCAGAAAAGTGGACATGTGGTGGTGATCAGCAGCATTGCCGGAAAATTCGGCTTCTATTTACGCTCAGGATATTCAGCTGCCAAACATGCGCTGCATGGCTTCTACGAGTCGTTTCGTTTAGAAACGGAAAAATTAGGGATCAGAACTTTGATCGTTTGTCCGGGAAAAGTGAAAACGAATATTTCGCTCAATGCGGTTACAGATACAGGGAAACATGGTAAAATGGATGAGAGTCATGTGGATGCCATGAGTGCAGAGGAATGTGCGGGCATCATTCTGAACGCGATCATAAACAATGAAGAAGAGATACTGGTTGGAGTCAAAGAGTTATTGGCTGTAAAGATCAAGCGTTTCTTCCCGAAATGGTTTGGCAAGATCATAAGAAAGCAAAGCCCATATTAGTTAGGTCTGCAGAATTTATTATAGGCTTCAAATGCCGGCTGGTAATTATTTTCAGCTGCTCTTTTAAAATCGGTGCACGGGTCTTGTTTTAGATTCACCTTGGCAACACCTCGCCAGTAATAGGCTTCAACATAATTCGGATTCAATTCCAATGTTTGATTAAGATCCATGATGCAATTGCTGAATTGCTGCATCTTCCCAAAGGCAATAGAGCGCTTGAAGTAATAGTCTGCATCATCACTGCTCAACTCAATGGCCTTGTTGTAATACTCAATGGCATTTTTCAGATCGTTCTCATCATTGTCGCAGTTGCCTAAAATAAAATAAGCTTTCGAATTGTTTCTGTCCTTGTATAGCACTGTTTTAGCATCGGTACGGGCATTGGCATATTGCATCATTGCATAATAGGCCGAAGCCCTTGCCACATAAGCTTTCGTATAGTCATACATGCCAAGCACTGTATTCAGATCTTCCAAAGCTCTTTTTGGATTATTGTTCTTTAAGTGCAGTAAAGCCCTGTTGTAAAAGCCTTTATAATTGTATGGTGCAACGGTGGTGGCCTTTTTAAGGTATTGTAGCGCCATATCATCATTGCCACGCATCATGTATTCAACACCCAAGCTATTCAGAGCTAAGAAATTATCAGGGTATTTTTGTATGATGTCTTCATAGAGTGTAATGCTGCTTTTCCATTTGGAAGAGCGCAGAAAGGTTAAACTTCCAAGGGTACCAATTAAAATGATCAACATCACAAGGTGCTTCACATTCAGCTTGATGATAAAAAAAGCCAATAACCATGCAAAGCCCAGGATAGGCAGGTAAAAGTACCTGTCGGCATTTAGCACTTCTCCAAAAGGAATGAATTGGATCACCAGGATCAAGTTGAGTATCAGAAATAATAAGGCACCCAGGAAATAGTACTGTTGTTTTTTGAAGGTGTAATAAATGAAGTAGATCAGCGCGATGAGTGTAAACACTCCTGTTAACGTATGTACAATATTCTTTTCAGGAAAAGGATAGATGATGCTTAAAGGGTAAGGAACAACAGCAAGTTTTAGATAATTGAAGATGGCCAATCCTGCGTTGCTGATACGTTCAAAGAAAGGGAAGGCATGGGAATAGTTGATGAACTGGTCTGCAGATTGTGTTTTGATATTGATGATCCCGAACAACAATGAAATGGCGAACATTGGTAAATGTTTGATGTACTGCTTCATTTCAAATCGGCGTTGATGGATCATGTCAATACAGATCAATGCCAGAGGAAACACAACGGCGGCTGGTTTAAACAAACACGAAGCAACAAATGCTAATGCTGCATACAGTTGTTTTTTTCTGTTCTTTTCTGATAGATATTGTATATAAAGGATAAGACCAAGTAAGAGGAAGAACGTATATCCTAGGGTTTTAAATTCAGATATCCAGTTCACTGATTCGGTTTGCAGCGGATGCAAAAGGAAAATGATGGAAGCGATCTCTGATACACGTTTTTCGCGGAACAACTTTGTAGAAAGCTCGTATACTAAGAATCCATTCGCAAGATGCACCAGAATGTTGAATAAATGGTAACCAAAGATATGATCCTTGAAAACAAACCAGGAGACCGAATGAAATAGCATGGTCAAAGGAATGTAGTTACCAACGTAATGTTTGCTGAATAAAGCCAGAATATCAAATTGCTTTACATCCTTATTCTTAAAGAGCATTTCAGGGTCATCCCAGCTGATATATGGAAAGCTGAGTGTAGGTATATAAACCAATAGGGTCGCTGTTAAAGCGACCCAAAAGATTCTGTTCGTTAAAAGATGTTCCCTGATTTTTGAGAGCACGCGAATGTTATTTTAGCTTTACTTTTTCAACCTGCAATACTTCACGTGTGGTTGCATCATATACAAATGCGATAATGTATAAATGCTTATCATTGAAATTGCTGCTAATTGAGAAATTGGTGTACGATTTTGTGATCGCTTCACCTGCTGCGGCCTCTCCTGCTTTCACATCTTCGCCCCATGAGCCATTTACTGAAGCTCTTAACATGTGCATGAACACATAGTTTGGCACATGGTCAGGAACCTTGGAATAATCTTTCTGATCACCAATGATGCTGTCTTCTGCAAGTACAACCGTTAATTTGGTTGGATTGCTATAGGTGTTCTTGAATGTTGATTTAGCTGTAACATTCAATTTACGGTTAGCCTCATCATAGGTCTTTGAAAGTTCAAGTTTAAGGATGAAAGGATCGGTTAATGCGGTAGCAACCGATGCTGCCCACTTGGTTTCTTTTTGGATCACGCCTCCTCCAAAGTCTTTGCGATTGACCATGCCATTTGGATTGCCGGTTGCACTGATATTGAAACCTGAGCTACCATCCCAGTCGTTCCCAACAGTTGTGGTATAAGATGTAGGATAGGTGGCATTGGTTCTTGAGAAAAACCCAGCATGAATTGCCAGCGTAACTACCTTGCCCTTGTTTTGTTCATAGAGGTTCTCGGCAACAATGGCTGCAGCCGGACAGTTACCGCACTGATGCCCTGTATAATCTTCCAAAAGTACTTTTCTTACTTCAACAACAGTTGTTGTGTCAGTTGTGGTTGTATTTGCCTGGATAGGCCTGTCTACCTTATCGCATGACAATAAACTTAACAACCCAAATACCGATACTATAGCCCAATGTTTTGGTTTCATGATTTGATTTTACTTATAAAGTTACTAAAAACTACTTGTAATTGAAATAGCTACTCCATTAGACGCTGGTACATTTCGGCAAACACCACCTACACAAAAGATACCGGCCCTTTGTTTTCCAAAACTTGCAGAAATACGGTGAGCACCTGTAGTGTAGCCAATGTTACCCAAAGGATAGTGAAGCCTCAATTTAGATTCGGGATTACTGTAGTTGTATTGATCCAATACAGCAATGAACCAGTGACCGTTCGGATTCCACTCGATCATAGCAGTTGCCCAATCTCCTGCATTAGGATTCTTTTTATTATCGGTGAAATACCCTTGTCCCTCAAATCGAATAGCGCCGCTGCTTTTGTATTTGTAGGTGATATCAACTACAACCATACGTGCCTTGATGTTCTCATATCCCGCATTTTTACTTCCAAACTGAACCATGTTCCTGTTATAGAACTGGTCAGCGAACATGAAGGATGCTTTGAGTTTTTTAGTGAATTTTTTACTGATCTCAATGAAATAATCATGGTAGTAATCTTCTCCCATTTCAAAATAATTGGTCCGGTAAAGCTTAGATGTAGTTAAGGTATCATCTACATTGATCTGCTATTATCAGCTTGCCTGGTACGCATTCAGGGTTATTACCATGCCTTATTTTCCTCCTAGCTCTGTTCATATCTTGA
>DAISHL010000174.1:0-5196 GCA_036822555.1 Bacteroidota bacterium
GCTGGTAGCAGTTCTGGTGATGCAATCAGAGGTTGCTAAGGCAGGACTTGCCGATCAGTTCGATAAATACATTGGTAGCGAATTTACCAGTTTTCAGGGCTTTTATATAATCTTAGGTGTGTTGGTCGCGGGGGTAATTGGTAAGTTGTTCCATTATTTCTTCATCAAGGAGGACAATTCAAAGCCTATTAGCAATGTTAGGCTTAGCCATCACCGTCATCACCGCCACAGGCCTGTGGTTAAAAAAACTTCTTAACAGTTAACCGCCTCCGGGCGGTTTTTTAATTATTCATAATCAGGGAGTTATTTAAAAAAACGCGACTAATTTGTTAAAAATTCGAATGGGTGATTTACCTAGGATTTTGATTTGTAGAGGATATAATTAATTTTGTGCCAAATTTAAAAACTATTAAAATGTCAGACATTTCAAACAAAGTTAAGTCGATCATCGTTGACAAGTTAGGCGTTGATGAGAAAGAAGTTACTCCAACTGCAAGTTTTACAAACGATCTAGGAGCAGATTCATTGGATACAGTGGAGTTGATCATGGAATTTGAAAAGGAATTCAACATTGCTATTCCAGATGAGCAAGCTGAAAAGATCAGCACGGTTGGCGATGCTATCGCTTATATTGAATCTAACGCAAAAAATTAATTTTTATGCAATTGAAACGTGTAGTAGTTACAGGGCTTGGTGCCGTTACTCCATTAGGCAATAATGTTGCTGAATATTGGAATAACTTAATTAATGGCGTTAGTGGCGCTGCACCTATTACACGTTTTGATGCATCAAAATTTAAGACCCGCTTCGCCTGCGAAGTGAAAGGATTTAATCCTGAGGCTTATTTCGAAAAGAAAGAGGTCAGGAAATTAGATGCTTTTTCTTGGTATGGTATTGCTTCAAGTACCGAAGCATTTTTGGATAGCGGTTTGGATAAGGAAGGCATAGACAAGAATGAGATCGGCGTTATTTGGGGTAGTGGTATAGGTGGCTTGGATACGTTTCAGGCAGAGACCTTTGCCTTTGCCAAAGGTGATGGAACTCCTCGTTTTAATCCTTTTTTTATCCCAAAAATGATCGCAGATATTTGCAGTGGCCATATTTCAATGAAATTTGGTTTGCGTGGTCCTAATTTCACAACAGTATCTGCCTGTGCCTCATCAACCAACGCCCTAATTGATGCGTTCAACTATATCCGACTTGGTAAGGCCAATGCCATTATTACCGGCGGAAGTGAAGCAGCCATCAATGAAAGTGGTGTAGGTGGATTCAACGCAGTTCAGGCCATGAGTACCCGCAATGACGATCCTACAACCGCCTCTCGTCCATATGATAAGGACAGAGATGGATTTGTTTTAGGTGAAGGTAGCGGTGCCATTGTTCTTGAAGAACTTGAGCATGCCCTTGCAAGAGGTGCAAAGATCTATGCAGAAGTTATTGGTGGTGGTATGAGTGCTGATGCACACCATATTACAGCCCCTCATCCTGAAGGATTAGGAGCACGCCTGGTAATGCAACGTGCATTGAGCGATGCCGGAATTAGTCCTGAAGAAATTGATTACGTAAATACACATGGAACAAGCACACCTCTTGGTGATGTTGCTGAACTAAAGGCTATCAAAGATGTTTTTGGTGCCCATGCGTATAAAATGAATATTTCCTCTACAAAAAGTATGACGGGCCACTTAATAGGTGCCGCCGGTGCTTTAGAAGGAATTGCAACCATTCTTGCAGTAAAGAATGACACCATCCCTCCAACTATCAACGTTCAAAATGTTGATCCGGAAATTGATGCAAACCTTAACTTGACCCCAAATAAAATGCAGAAACGTGAAGTGAGAGCTGCCGTTAGCAATACCTTTGGGTTTGGTGGACATAATGCCGCCATTATCGTTAAGAAATTCACAAAATAAGTTTGATTTGATAAAGAGGATCATACCCTTATTCAAAGTCAGAACGGTCTCCGAAAAAAAAATTATTGAATCTCTCAGGAATATCACTGGATATACCCCTGTGAATATTGATTTGTATAAACAGGCCTTTATACATAGCAGTAAAGGTTTGAAAAAAACAGATATCTCCTATAACAACGAGCGATTAGAATTCCTTGGAGACTCTGTATTAGGTGCCATCATCAGTGAATACCTCTTTAAAAAATTCCCGAATAAGGATGAAGGCTTTTTAACACAGTTGCGCAGTAAGATGGTGAATGGGCAACATTTGCATCAGCTTGCATTAAAACTTGGTATTGATGAGATATTGAACACCAACCTTTCAAAAAAGGACAGGTTGAAATCTAGTGCCTTGGGTGACGCATTCGAGGCCTTGATAGGCGCTTTTTATATAGATCATGGCTATGAAAGAACGCGTCGCTTTGTAATAAAAAAGATCATTATTCTGCACATGGATATGGATGATCTTTTAAAAACAGATAATGATTTTAAGAGCCAGTTACAGGTGTATTGCCAAAAGAATAAATTAACATTAAGGTATAACTCGGAAGAGGATGTAAGCAAGGTGAATGGTAAGTTTTTCAGGGTTAATGTAGTGATCAACGATCATGCCTACGAATCGTTCGAACATTTCAGTAAGCGCACTGCAGAGCAAAAAGCGGCTCAGCTTGCTTTGGAAAGGATCAATCATGGCTAAGCACGTTTTGCATACCACTCAGGATATTTTTGATTTTGTGCTCCTAGGGATCGGCAGTGCAGACAATCAGTATGTGCTGGTGAATAATATCAATGAAGGTTTGGGAATAGAATTAAGCCTGAATCAAAATTTGCATTTTACATTCAAGAAGCATGATCTTTTAGAATTTTCAGTATATCATTATAACGATGATGAGCTTGCCATCGAATATTATTTGGTGCCAAACAAAAGCAACAATAAGCCAACGCAATCAGGAGGAGGATCACCGGACTTATTTTCCAATTCAAGGGAAACAGTTGAAGAATCTGCTCTTTTGATCAGTGAGCTTCCGCATACCAATTATTTTTTAATGCTGAAGGGCGATAATGCCATTCATGAGCAATACAAAGTGTTCAGGTTCCTGAAAGAGATCCATGGGATAATGCATGTGCATGAGATCATTCCAGAAAAGCTACAGAGCCGAAATAATTTGATCTTTTGATCAAATATTATCTGTTAAAAAGCCTGTTTTATCGAAAAAAAAAGTAAATTTGTTGGTTTACCGCCACAAGTTACAATGCGTATACCAATGGTGGTTTTGCAAAAAAATTAGATTAATAACACACAAAGTTTATACATGAAAGAATTAGTTTTTCTATTGCTTATTTGTTTCTCGTTCGGCAAGGTCAATGCACAGGTTGAAGGTGATGCTCAGTATAAGACACTGATGACCGAGGGTTTGTATTTGGCCATGGAAGAGAATTATGTAATGGCGATACAAAATTTTCAGAAGGCTGTATTGATCTATCCTGATAATGCTTTTTTACATTATAACCTGGGCCTATGTTATTTGAATACCTTAAATGAGAAGCATAAGGCTGAAAAGCACTTAGAGGTTGCAGTAAAGAGAGTTGACAAGAATTGCAATATTGAGAATCCTATTGAAAAGACAGCACCGCCTTTGGCTCACTATTACTATGGTCAGGCTTTGCATATCAACTACAATTTTGAAGAAGAGTTGAAGCAATATGAATCATTTGAAAGATATATCGGAACAAAAGACAAGGAATGGGTAAAGACCATCTCAAGACAACGTGAGATAGCCAATTTTGCCAAGGAGTTCATTAATGCACCTATCAATGTTCAGATCCAGAATCTAGGCGACAGCATCAATGGTCCTTACCCGGATTATAGTCCGGTGTTAAGTGCTGATGAACGAATGTTGATCTATACTACACGCAGACCTAATACAACAGGTGGTATCAAAGATGATAATGGGATTTATAACGAAGATGTTGTTGTTTCCTATAAAGACGATAATGGTAATTGGAGTGCGCCGGTTTCTATATCGCCCAACATCAATGGCACAGGTATGGAAGCGGCGATAAACCTTACACCTGATGGGCAAACCCTGATCATTTATCGCGATGGCGGGGATGGAATGGGCGGTAACATTTACTACAGCACCTTTGATAGTAAAGACTGGAGTCCATTGAAAGAATTTGGTTCAGATGTGAATACTAAATATTGGGAGTCACACGCCTGTTTAAGCGCAGATGGTAATACACTGATATTTGTATCCAATCGTCCGGGTGGTTTTGGCGGAAGAGATATTTACCGTTGCGTAAAATTGCCAACCGGTGCATGGAGCAAGGCCTTGAACATGGGCAATATCATCAATACTGAATACGATGAGGATGGAGCATTTATCCACCCTGATGGAAGAACGTTCTTCTTTACGTCTAATGGTCATAAAACCATTGGTGGATTTGACATCATGTTTGCAACTCTTGATGAGAATAATCAATTCTCAGATGTTACGAATATGGGGTATCCTATTAACACTCCTGATGATGATGTGTTCTATGTGACATCACCTGATGGTCGTCGCGGTTATTTTTCTTCAGCGAAGGAAGGCGGATTAGGCGAGAAGGATATTTATATGGTTTCAATTCCGGATGTGAAAGAAAAACCACTAGCCTTGTTCAAAGGAAAGATCATTGCTGCAGAAGGTGAAAAAGTTCCTGAAGATCTCGTGATCATTGTTAAAGATAAAGCCACTGGTGAGGTAATTGGCACCTATCGCCCGAAGACCACGAATGGTACATTTGCCACTATTTTACCTCCGGGCCGTGAGTATACCTTCTCATATCAGGCACCTGCCGGTAATGAGTTTTACAGTGAAGATGTGTTTGTGACCAATGATCTTGCATACACCGAGATCAAACAGGAAGTTGCCTTGGAACCTGTGAAGCTTTTGGGTAAGATCAAAGTAAAAACAAAAGGCATGGTGTTAAATGCGCTTGTGCTTGACAATTCGAAATCTAAGAAGCCTATTGAGAACGCGAAGATCATTGTTGTGGATGAGTCAGGTAAAGTATCTGAATTCAATAGCAATTCCAACGGTAAGTTCGAAGGTATTGCTTTAGCTCCGGGTAAAGATTATAAGGTGAGTGTGGAATACAACTCAATTAAAACTGAACCGGTGAATATCAGTACAAAGATCAGTTCTGAAGCAAAGGTATTCAATCAGGTGCTTTATCTTGAAAAGGCACCGGCCTCACAAAG
>DAISHL010000175.1:0-5159 GCA_036822555.1 Bacteroidota bacterium
TGGCCATGCCGCCGAGCGTTGCGTGGAAGCGATCTTGAAGTATAAATTCTAGTTTAATCAATCCCCCCGCCCCCTTTTCTAAGGGGGAATACTTCCTGGTGTTTTAATAATTTTTGGTGTCTCCTCCGCGGCGGAGTGACTTAGCGGCTAAGTTATCAGTGTCTCCTTGTTTAAATTAGCGATATAATAGAAACAAAAAAGCCTTTCGATGATCGAAAGGCTTTCTTTATTAAAGATCTTTAAAATTATTTATCGCCCAAATTACGACGCTTGCCAAGAAGTTTGTAAACGATAGTGGCTGAGTAATGTGTGTAATTTGACTTTATATCACCTTTCATTACCCATTTACCAAGACCTTGCAGATTCAATCCTAATCCTTTCCAGATAAAGAAATTACAACCCAAGCCAATGCTGTTATTACCTGTGTGGATATTCACTGCATTGTTACGGTATGTATAGCCGTATCCAAAGGTGAAGTATGGATCGAACCATCCTTCTTTCTTAGCCCAGTGGCTAAACGCAAAGCGGGCATTGAAATCTGCACCAAAGTAAGTTCCATTCTTATTGATAGTTACTTTATCCACCACATTACCTGTTTTGTATTGGTTGTAAGCTACGTCAAATACAAAACTCCATCCTTTATGGAAATATCCTTCCACAAAGATCTTTGAAGGATAAGGCAAGTAGTTCCAGGCTTTGGTATCAAAAGGGAAGAAGGTTTCTTTTCAACCATCCACACCAATTTGATATCCTAAACCAAAGGTCCAAGTCGTATTCTTAATTTTGGTTGCAAAATCCTGAGCGCTCACATTCAATGTGAACATCATCGCAAGAACCAACGATAAATTACGTGTAAAATTTTTCATACTTATTTACGGCCTTTGTTTACGAATTTATAACGCTTTCCTAATTTGCCGGGCTTACGACCATGACCACCTTCAATGCGGTAAATAACACCCACACTGTGATGCAAGTAGTTTGATGTACCTTCGATCATGGAGAATTTACCCATGGACTGCACATTGAATCCAAGGGTCTCAAAGATCATGATATTGAATCCTAACCCCGCATTGTAAGTAACCGTCATAGGTTTAGAAGCACCGGAGCGCATGGTAAAACCGTTCCCCATGGCTACATATGGATCGAACCAATTGGTTGGACCAAACACTTCGTTCAAATCGAATTTGCAATGTACATCTGCAGAAAAGAACGTCCAGTTTGATGTAATATACACATCATTGATCTCTTTTTTAACCTTGTATTGATTGTAGGCAAACTCACCCTGGAAGCTGAAGCCTGCTTTGTAATACCCATCAATGGTTAAACGGGTTGGGTAAGGAAGAAAGTTCCATGTATTACTAACATTGAATACATTTTGGAATGGAGCTCCATCATCATCTACCACATGCCCATGAATACCAAAGGTCCATGGTGTTTTGGTGAAAAATCGTTTAAGAGGGCTACCACCGGCCATACGGCTATTGGCAGAACTGCCGCGAGGATTTAAATTCCCTTGTGCAAATAATCCGCTACAAAGGGCTACCAGCAAAAGAGTAAATGAAACTTTGTATAATTTAGTCATAGTTAAATATTCAACGTATTGATAAAGGGCTTTTAAAGCCAAACAATAATACAAAAACAAGACGAATTAGCCAAAAAAACTAAAAAAGTTTTAAGATGTTTTGATAGGTTTCATATTGTTGATAATCAAGTATTTATAAATATTCATTGTTTATTGTAGAAAACCTGTGCATATCTTGTGCACAAACTGTTCATAGTTTGTAGATTGTTTGTGGATAGTAAATGTAAATGATTAAGATTCTGAACGATAATGGTTGAAAAGCTATGCAATGGATGAATTTCTATTAAAATCATTCGTACATTTAGAACTATTCATATCTGAAATTGGTCAAAATAGTTGCTCATATATTCTTCATTTTAACTACCCTTATCCTTCCTGCTCAACACCGTGAAAAAGACAGTCTGTTAAAAGTTATACATAAGAAACAGGGGAATTGTCCGGAACCCTGTTTAAATGATACGAACAAGGTTAATGCACTTAACAAACTTGTATCTATACTTATGTATTCTGGACCCGATGGAAATTATGCATATGCAAAAGAAGCATTAGCTATTTCTGAAAAGCTTCAATGGAAAAAAGGAATTTCAGATTCATATCATAGTATGGGGATATACTATTACACCCTTTCCGATTATCAAAAAACAGTCAATTATTGGCTTAGGGCCTTAAAATTAAGAGAAGAGATCGGAAACAAATTCTTAATTGCAACTTCCGTTGGAAACATTGGCCTCATCTATCAGAAACTGAACAATTACCCAAAGGCACTTGAATACTTTACACGTGCTTTAAAAACAGATGAGGAGATCGGTAATAAGGAAGGTGTTTCAAGGCATTTATGCAACCTAGGTGTACTTTACTCTGAGCAAAAGAAATTTGCAAGATCTACAGAGTTTTATCTTAAAGCCTTTGAATTGGCAGAACAAAGTGGTTACGAAAACAATAGTTGTGTTATACTGAACAATATTGGTCTCAATTATAGCGACGAAGGCAATTATGTTAAAGCACTTGAATATTTTACCAAAGCCCTTAAGCGCTGCGAAACAGTTGAAAACAAAAGCGCTATTGCTGCTGCATACGGTAATATAGGGATCGCCTACGAGCAACAAAAGAACTACATCAAAGCATTGAATTACTATCAAAAAGCACTAGAGATAAATACGGAGATGAATCGGATCAATGGAAGGATATTGCAATATGGGAATATCGGTTCTTTATACACTACAATGGGCAAATTCAAGGACGCAGAGATCTACCTTCAAAAATCCTTAGAACTTGCAGATAGCATTGATTCAAAAGACGATAAAAGAATAGCAAGTTTTAACCTATCACGCCTGTTTGACACTATTGGCAATCCCAAGAAGGCATTTGAATATTACAAAATATTTGTCGCTGTAAGAAACCAAATGTATAATGAAGAGAGAGAAGAAAAACTAATGCAACTGGAGGCTACCTATGAATTCAATAAAAAAACAGCTTTAATGGAAGCCGAACAGGAAAAAGAGAGAGCTGTTGCGGAAAGCGAAAGAAAAAAACAACAAAGTATCCTATGGATGGTAGCAGGAGGATTGTTATTGATGGGTTTCTTTACGTATAATACATTAAGGAAAAACAAGACCATTACGCATCAAAAACTAATCGTTGAAAAAAAGAACGAGATCATTGAAGAAAAGCAAAGAGAAATCACAGAAAGTATCAATTATGCCAAAGGCATACAACAAGCCATTTTACCTCCGGTAAGCATTCTGAACGAACTTTTCAAACAAAGTTTTGTCATTTACAAACCAAAAGACATTATTGCTGGTGATTTTTACTGGATAGAAAAAATTAATGGTCATTTATATATTGCTGCTGCTGACAGCACCGGACACGGTGTACCGGGAGCAATGGTGTCAGTAGTGTGCTCCAACGCTCTGAATAGAAGCATTAAAGAATTTAAACTCACAGATACAGGTTCAATTTTGGACAAAGCAAGAGAACTGGTTCTTGAAACCTTTGAAAAAAGCTCAAGCGATGTGAAAGATGGTATGGATATATCTCAGTTGTGCATAAACACTCAGGATAAAAAGATAATGTGGAGTGGCGCCAATAATCCGCTTTGGTATATTCAAGGTAACGAGTTAAAAGAAATTAAGCCAGATAAGCAACCGATTGGAAAAACAGACAATCCAAAACCGTTTGCAACACATGTGATAGATTACAAAGAAGACACAACATTCTATTTATTTACAGACGGTTTCGCCGACCAATTTGGCGGGCCGAATGGAAAAAAGTTCAAGTATAAACAATTCTCTGAACTTCTTCTCAATACAAGTCAAACAGCACTAAGCGAACAAGAAGAAAAAATAAATAGTGCATTTAACAAATGGAAGGGCGAATTAGAACAAGTTGACGACGTATGTATTATTGGAATAAAGATATAAATCGTTTCTTTCTGAAAAATTAATTAATTCGCCTGATAAATAAAACAAACAAGTTTTATCATTACTTGAATCCACCTACCATGTTTTCTAAGGATTCTAAGCGATACTGCAACAATCCAGTTCTCTCCCGAAGCATCGGGACTAACTTACGTGGCAAATAAAGCATTCAATTATATTCCATCAATCTTAAGATCTTATAATTTGTAATCATAAACGTATAAAATGATCTAATAGACATAATATCATATGATACTATCATGAAAGTATTTTATTAAGAGAATGGCAGGAAGTTAAAAACTTCATTAAAGCAGTACTTTCCTAAAACTTCAGGAACACCTCCTTCGTCGGCACTCGTCCGCCTAGGCAGATAATAGGGATCCGTGTTTAAACTTCGGTGGTCAGACTCACCCTTTTATTCCCTCTCTCGCCAGAGAAGGAAGTGCAGGATCAAGAATTGCGTTTTTGTGTTTTAGCAGTTTAAAACTAATAATCTTCGTGTCTCCGCCGCGGCGGAGAAGCGGTTTAGTGGCTGTTCTCCTCCGAACTCCCGAAAGTAAAATATACCTAAATGACCCCTACCATGAACTACTTATAATTTTCAATTTAATCCTTTAAAACAAACATATCTTCGACCAATTGGCATTATTTATGGTTGAATTTTTTTATTAAATTTTTTAGTTTTTAGACAAATCATTTTATATTTGACGCTTTTTTTGAAAAAGAGGCGTTACATAATTGGTATACTCCTGTTAATTTTTCTCAGGAGCGTTTGTCAGGAAACTCTTCCTCAAAATAGCAATTTTCTGTATCAACAAACCATGGCGGTTTGCACCAACGTTCAAAAAAATCAAAACTATACATCCAACTATGCTCTCGATTCGCTGGCCAGTTTACCTATTGGTATCCATAAACAGATTGGTGGAGCAACATACATTATTGCCATAGATAGTGCCCGCTTTCTACCAAATGAAGCAAAATGCAGTGCCTTCATGGCTTTGGCCTTGCCTGGTATGCCTGACTCTATGGCTTTTGCCGCGAAGAATATTGGATTCAATCCTAAAGGCGTAATGAATGCCGTTTCATGAAATTCAAAATTGCTTCTGGTGTCTGAACATACCTTGCGATTCGGTCCAAAGATCTCCATGAAACTTAAGAAC
>DAISHL010000176.1:0-5151 GCA_036822555.1 Bacteroidota bacterium
ATATCAATTAATTAAAGAACAGCATCCGGTACCCCCCATCAAGGTTGTATTGCATAAAGTGATCCCTATGGGCGCAGGTTTAGGAGGAGGCAGTTCAAATGCGGCAACATTCATCAACCTGATAAATTCAAAATTCGACCTTAAGATCTCTGTTGACGACAGAAAAAGAATGGCATCGAAACTTGGGAGCGATTGCGCATTTTTTATTGAAAACAAACCTGTATATGCCACTCAAAAATGTGATGTGTCTGAATCTTTGACCCTTGACCTTTCAGCGTATCTCATTCTGGGTGTATATCCTGGAATACACTCCAACACCGCTTTGGCGTATAAAGGTGTTATCCCAAAAGCTTCAGAGATCAATATTAAACGTGTGTTGGAAACAATGCCCGTTAAGGATTGGAAGCACCATCTGAAAAATGATTTTGAAACCTCGGTATTCAGAGCTTTCCCTGAAATTGGTGAACTAAAACAAAAGCTATATGATCATGGGGCTTTGTACGCATGCATGAGCGGTAGTGGCAGCGCCGTATTTGGAATTTTTGATCATGCCCCCCAGATCGATCTGCCGGGCCATTATTCCTTTCATGTACAAAATCCTTCGCTCTAATTCACAAATTCATACAAACTGCCTGCCGGAAAATCCCATTCAGGGGTTTCCAACACATCACCTTCTTTTAAATGATACCAGGGAGATAGTGCAGTATCATTGAAATTTTTGAGAACATGGATGCTTTGAGCCGGCATATAACTCTGAGCTAGCACAAATACTTTTTTTCCAGTTGTTTGCTGAATGGCCACATCCATAACAATCACGGCATGTCCCGGTGAACCACCCACAATGAATACATCACCGGGTTCAATGGCCTTCAATTCTTTTTTTCTCAATTCCTTTTGCAATGATAAGGTGCCTGCATATGAAAATACCATTTCAAGATAGCTGTCGAAAACCTTTCTTGAATCAGAGGGTTCACTCATTTTTACCCAGGAAGCTGTATTGCCTTTGACCTTTATTCTGTATCCTTTCCGCCATTTATCAAATGAGGCATTGAACCCATTGGTGAAATTAAAATGCAATAGATCGTACTGTTTTGTACTGTATAAATATTCTGCTCTCAATCTCATCACAGCATCGGCACATTGCTGCAGATCCTTATTACCAACCGAAATATCCAACACCGCTTCGTGCACATCCTGCCTTTTCTTTTCATTGCCATTGTATAACAGCACCTTTGAGTTCTTTTGTTTCAATGGAAAATTTCTCAAATACTCTCCAAATCCTTTAGTTTCCTGATGTTGTCTTGTAAATCCAGATGGCACTGCAATTCTTGAACCAATGGTGTTCTGAGCAATACAGGCATGAACACATATAACAAGTAACCATATTCCGATTGTTCGCATAAAAAAAAGGTATCAGATCACTGATACCTTTCCTTTTCAAATTAGTTGCATTTAAACTGCTAATTTTTTATAACGCGGACGTTTTGGCTCAACATTCCCTAATCGCTTCTTACGATTTTCTTCGTACTCACTGTATCCTCCTTCGAACCAATACACTGAACTGTCTCCTTCAAATGCCAGGATGTGCGTACACACCCTGTCAAGGAACCAACGGTCGTGACTGATGATCACGGCACATCCAGCGAAATTCTCCAAACCTTCTTCTAGGGCACGAAGTGTGTTCACGTCCAAATCGTTGGTAGGCTCATCGAGTAATAATACGTTACCGCCTTCTTTTAAGGCCAAAGCAAGATGCAAACGATTTCTCTCACCACCCGATAACACAGAACATTTCTTTCCCTGATCGCTACCATTGAAATTAAAACGTGAAATGTATGCTCTTGAGTTCAATGAACGTCCTTCTACCAATAAATTATCCAAGCCACCACTGATCACATCATACACCGTCTTATTCGGGTCAATATCCTTATGCGTTTGATCTACATAACTGATCTTCACAGTTGGCCCGATCTTGAATTCACCACTGGTTGGTTTCTCTTGTCCTAAGATCATTTTGAATAAGGTGGTTTTACCGGCACCATTCGGACCAATGATCCCAACAATACCTGCAGGAGGTAAACGGAAATTCAAATGCTCGTATAACAAACGATCACCATAAGCTTTTGATACATCAATAGCTTCAATAACATCATTACCTAAACGTGGTCCATTCGGAATGAAGATCTCCAGTTTTTCTTCCTTCGATTTCACATCTTCATTCAACATTTTCTCGTAATTATTCAAACGCGCCTTTTGCTTCACACCGCGGCCTTTAACGCCTTGACGCACCCAATCCAACTCTCGAGCCAACGTTTTCTGGCGCTTGCTTTCTGTTTTTTCCTCTTGTTTCAAACGCTCACCCTTTTGCTCTAACCAGCTGCTGTAATTTCCTTTCCAAGGGATACCTTCTCCCCTGTCCAATTCCAATATCCATCCTGCTACATTATCAAGGAAGTAACGGTCGTGGGTCACAGCAATGATCGTTCCTTTGTATTGTTTTAAATGTTGCTCTAACCAATCAACGCTCTCTGCGTCCAAGTGGTTGGTAGGCTCATCAAGCAATAACACATCCGGTTCCTGTAACAATAAACGACATAAGGCAACACGTCTTCTTTCACCGCCTGACAATACTTTAACAGAGGTATCACTTTCAGGGCAGCGAAGCGCATCCATGGCACGCTCAAGTCTGCTATCCAGATTCCAAAGATCATGCTGATCGATCAATTCCTGCAATTGCGCCTGACGAGTAATCAACTTATCCATTTTGTCCGGATCATTCAACACCTCTTCATCACCGAACTTATTGTTCACTTCTTCAAACTCATTCAAAATATCAGTGAATTGTTTTACGCCTTCACGCACAACTTCGATCACTGTTTTATTCTCATCCATCTTTGGCTCCTGTTCAAGCATTCCGATAGAATACCCCGGAGAGAAATGAACTTCGCCAAAGTAATCCTTGTCAACCCCTGCAATAATTCGCAACAAGGTGGATTTACCGGCACCGTTCAAACCTAAAACGCCAATTTTGGCTCCGTAATAAAACGACAGGTAAATATCCTTTAATACTTGCTTTTGCGGTGGATGTATCTTTGACACATTCACCATGCTGAAAATAATTTGTCTTCCTTCTGGTGTAGCTGACATGGTTAAAAAATTTGGACTACGAATTTAGTGATTTTGGATGAATATTGAAAAATCAAATGGAAAATGATGGAATATGAAAATCAAATTCTATGAATAAAGCTTGTCCGTTGGACAGCTGTCTATTTTTTTAATAAACGCAATGCTTATTTTGCTCCTTTGATGCGATTGTTCATCTCCGTTGCTTTTGCCTGATCGCCTGTCATCATATATAACTTGCGTAATGCAGACATGGTACCTTTATCATCCGGTTTGATCTCAAGTGCTTTTTCCAAATGAGGAATGGCCTTTTTGAAATTCTCCTGAGATTTTGCTTCCATATCCTTTCCTTTGGTCTTTGCCTCAGTTAGAGGTAAATTACTGGCTTTGGTTTGAAGGTAACCACCATAGTTGTTATACATCGCACCAAGGTTAAACAATGAATTGTACAAATGCTCCTTATTGGCTGGGTTCAATTCAATGGCCTTCAGATAATCAGATTCAGCTTTTTTAAATGTCTCTTCAAAATTCGCTGGCTTGTCTTTATCTTTTCCTTGCGCATCTTTTGGATTGGCCATATTATCGTAAATATTACCACGTACCAGATAGAATAATGCGTTGTTCGGGTCCTTTTGAATAGATGCATCCAGGTTATTCAATGCCTCTTGTTGCTTTCCTTTCTGCAGATACAAGGTAGTTTCAGTATTTAACAGGTCCATATCGTTAGGGAAAGTAGTACGACCTTTCTTTAGCACATCCATGGCTGCAGAAGTATCACCTTTATTAAGGTTGGCGGTGTACATTGCCTGGAAATTGTATGGAGATGCGATCTTAAGATCCACCATCTTTTTATTGTAATCGAGGATCTTGGTTGTGTTCTTAGATTTAGCGGCAGCTACACAGGCATTGTAAAAATTGGCAGTGTCCTTTTTACGTGTCAATGCCATGTTCAGATAAGCCAACTTGTAAAAATAATCAGCTGCTTCATCAAACTTCTTTGCCTTGTATTTTCCATTGGCAATATTGCCTGCTTCCATTTTCATTTGAGTAGCCACCAAGGTGAACTTGATATCATCTTCACTTAATTGTGATGTTCCTTTGGTAAAACCATCCTGGATGGTTTCCATGTACTTTGGATCAATATCCTTGATCTTATCTACTGCTTCGTTAGCGGCCTCAAATTCTGTTGTTGGTGTATTTCCATAGGCCAGATCTGTTCTTTCTTTTTTATCCGGAACTGTTGCTTCCAATTTTTTCATTTCCTGCATCAGGTTATAATTGTAATAATTATACATGATACGTGCTTTGTATGCATAGGTCTTTCCTTGATTCTTGGTATCTTCATGTTGAAGGGCAAGTTCAATAGCATCCTTTGCTTTATTCAAATAAGCCAGATCCGGTTTTCCGTCCTTTAATGTTGATTCATAATCGTTCAATGCTCTCCAAGCTGTTTGAACTTTCATTTTTTGTGCCATGCCAAACAAAGGGATCATGGCAATTGCTAATACTTTTAAAGTTTTCATACGTTTTGTTTCAAGCGTGGTTATGACAAAGAGCATACCACATATTTTCATTTAACAATTTTTCAATTATTCAGTTGGTTCATTTGTTGTTTGAACATCTCCTTCAGCACCTTGTTGATTCTCTGAAGAATTTTCTCCGCCTTCAACTTCACTGTTCTCCGTTTCTTCTTCATGATCAACTTTTGTTACTGCTGCAATATCATCGGTATCTGAGATATTGATCAATCGAACACCTTGGGTTGCTCTACCCATTACACGAAGATCGCTTACTTTGATACGAATGGTAATGCCATTCCTTGTGATGATCATCAGGTCATTGGCATCAGTAACAGCCTTTATGGCCACAAGGTTTCCGGTCTTATCAGTGATATTGATCGTTTTCACACCTTTACCACCCCTGTTGGTGATACGGTATTCTTCAACATCACTTCTCTTACCATAACCTTTTTCTGACACAACAAGCACATTGGTATTTGCAGGATCATCGATACAGATCATTCCGATC
>DAISHL010000177.1:0-5122 GCA_036822555.1 Bacteroidota bacterium
CATAGTGCGAATTTAATCATTTTAGGTATATAATCGGACATTCAAAAATTAA
This sequence comes from Bacteroidota bacterium, assembly GCA_036822555.1. Taxonomy (GTDB): domain Bacteria; phylum Bacteroidota; class Bacteroidia; order B-17B0; family Aurantibacillaceae; genus Aurantibacillus. The sequence continues at coordinate 53 of DAISHL010000177.1, forward strand.
TTTGTTCCAAATTCAATTTAAATTCTGCTTAAGAAGTATTTTATATTTAAACTTTTATATTCACTCTATAAAAAGGCCATAGTTTGGTTTTTTAACCATTTACTTCAACAAAGTTAAATCATTAGTCTCTGGTGTTGTCTGCCATTTACATTCAAAGCTTTTACAACTTGATCCATTGCATTGGTTATAGTAACTTGTGAAGGTTCATTTTATTCAATTAACATTTCAGTATTAAATAGATTTGTAAATTTATTTACAGAGAAATTATTTTTTAGTTGTTAGCCCTTACGGGGAATAAAAATTCGCGGATTCTTGTAATACCCGTCAACTTTACTTGCAATGGCCGATGAACTGTTGGTGCCAATGGTTAACGCTTCTTTAAGTCCATTTATTACCTCTTCATTTGTTAAAGCAGGAGGATTTGTTGGGGTTAGTATGCTATTTGCTTTGTCTTTTGCGGCTTTTTCAATGGAATCTTTTTTTTGTTTCAATTTGTCCATCATGCTTTGCGAATGAACAAATGTTGTGGTTAGACACAAGAAGATAATGAATGAAAGGTGTTTCATTGTTTGAATTTTACACAAAAATAAACTGTTTTAAATAACTTAAATCAATTAAACTTGTTATTTCTCTTTAATTATCTAACAAATGAAAGCCGAGATCCTAACCATTGGAGATGAAATCCTGATTGGACAGATCACCAACACCAATTCTGTATGGATAGCTCAACAATTGAATTTAATAGGGGTTAAGGTGGTTCATATGGCCTCTGTTGCTGATGAGAAGAATGAGATCATCAACGCATTGATCCAAGCTGAGAATAGGGCAGATCTTGTTTTGATCACCGGTGGACTGGGACCTACAAAGGATGATATCACCAAAAAGACCTTGGCAGAGCATTTCAGTACTGAATTGATCCTGGACAAAGATGCGTTGACTGATGTGACTGATTTTTTTAAGAAAAGAGGAAGGGAAGTGACCCCGTTGCACAGAGATCAGGCATTGGTGCCAAAGGGATGCAGGGTCATAAGGAATTTAAACGGTACCGCTCCTGGCATGTGGCTGACGAGGAATAATACGCATGTGCTCTCCATGCCCGGGGTGCCATATGAAATGAAGGAGATGATGAGCATGTTCATTCTCCCAAAAATAAAAGAGGAATTCTCATTAAGTCACATCTATCATAAGACCGTTCTAACACAAGGAATAGGGGAGAGCATACTGGCAGAAAGAATTGAACATTGGGAAGATAATTTGGTGAACAAGAATATTAAGTTAGCGTATTTGCCTCAACCGGGCATGGTTCGTTTAAGACTATCAACCAGCGGCAATGATATTGAGGTGTTGAAAAAGAATGTAGATGAGGAAATCGAAAAACTTATCCCCCAGATACAGGAATTCGTATTTGGTTTTGAGAATTATGGAGAAGAAACCCCAAGTGTTGAGTTGATCACTTCTGACTTGTTTAGAAAAAGAAAGAGAACAGTGTCATTTGCTGAAAGCTGCACCGGTGGCTATATTTCCATGTTATTCACACAAATTGCAGGTATTTCAGATGTTTTCATGGGAGGCATAATTCCTTATACCAACAAGGCTAAACACGAACTTTTAAAGGTAGATGAGCAGATCTTTGAAAAGCATGGTGCAGTGAGCCAGGAATGTGTTGTGGCGCTTGCAGAGAATGTACGTAAGAAATTCAATTCAGATTACTCTATTGCGGTAAGTGGTGTTGCCGGACCAACTGGTGGAAGTGCAGACAAACCTGTTGGATTTGTTTGGGTTGCCGTAAGCAATGGAAAACGAACGCTTGCCAAAAGCTTTCAGTTCGGAGATAATAGGCAGAGAAATATTGTAATGACCTCTAGCGCCGCAATTAACATGCTGAGAAAGTTCATTCTTGAGGATATTGATTAAGCATGTTCCACCAAAATGGTTTCGCCTTCAACACTAAGCTTACAATGTTCGAATATGGTGGATGCCTCAGTTAAGAATTGATTGAGGTCGCCATATCTGGCAGAATAGTGCCCGAGTAAAAGCTTTTTTACATTTGCTTGTTTTGCAATGCTTGCGGCTTGTTTGGCTGTAGAGTGAAATGTTTGTGCAGCGCGATCTGACTTGTCATCCAAAAAAGTACTTTCATGATAAAGCAGGTCACCCCCTTTTATAAAATCAATTAAAGTCTCATCATATATGGTGTCGCTGCAATAAGCGTAGGATCTGTTCTTAGGAGGATTCAAGGTCACATCTGTATTCTTTACAGGGATTCCATCCTCATTGATCACATCCAAGCCTGCCCTTAATCTGTGGATGTCAGCAGTTGAAACATTGAATTTTTCAAGGAGATATTTATCGATCTTTCTAGGATATGGTTTCTCCCTGAATAAAAAGCCTGTACAGTAGATCCTGTGCTTCAAAGGAAATTAGAACACTTCTACCTTTTCATCCTCGAACAACAAATTCAAACCATCATTGGACGTGAAATGCCAGTTGATCTTGTAATTGAATTTTGTTTCGGAAACATCGTGAATGATATCAATGACCTGTTTTAATTCCTGAGGCGCATAAATGTTAAGTTCTTGCTGACGCCCCAGCAAATGCATACTGCTTAGGTAGCCCGGTAAACCAAAAAAATGATCGCCATGTAAGTGTGAAATGAACACGTGGTCAACTTTCTGAAATTTCGCTTTGAACTTACGCATCTGTATCTGAGTGGCCTCTCCGCAATCAATTAAAAAAAAGCGCTCAGCTATATTTAATAACTGAGCACTTTGATTTCTTTCTGCAGTTGGCGACGCTGAACTACTTCCTAATATCAATAATTCAAAGGTCTGAGAACTCATTAATTTCCAGTAACGATCATTCGTTTCGTTTCACTGTATCCTTTGTAGGTGATAGAGTAAAAATAAATGCCTTTGCTAAGTTTTCCCGCATTAAAATCCAGAGAGTTCTCTCCTAACTTCGTTCGATGTGTCTCAGAATGGACAATACTTCCCAGCATATCGTATACCGTAAAAGTATATGGCTTCTCGTCTTGCACATTGAATTTGATGGTGGTCTTGTCACTAAACGGATTCGGACTGTTTTGCAAATTCAGGGAACCTGAGCTTACAAGCTCATTAATGCCGGCGGGTGGTAAAATATTGATGATATAGTATCCCAAGTTAGAAGTGTTTATTTTTAAACCTCCCGAATAATTTGGTACAGTGGGACAAGAGCCTATTAACGTTGTAGAGGTTGCATAGGCATCCACGGCAAGTTTCAATGTATAGCTACCAGCTGTTGTTGGCGTTCCATAAATGGAAGCACAATTGTTCGCTTTTGCAGGAAAAGTAAAGGACGGGGCGCCATTCACTTGTCCACTTACCACAGAACCTGTTGAAGAACCAAAATTCAAACCAGGAGGAAGATTATAATTTGCTGCAACAGTTGGGGTATACAAAACAAATCGTGTGAAGCAAAACTTGATAATGGCCTGAATGGTATCATCAGGAACCTTTACTGTAATGTTTTGCACGTAAGGTTGCCCAACCGAACCTGAAATAAAATTGGTTACGCTATCTGGCCAAACACCAGCCTTTGGCATGGCTAAGAATGTAGGATCCAATGAACAGGTTGGCACCTGGGCCTTGCCTTGAATGGCAAAAAATAAAACGATAAATAGTAAATAGATTTTCTTCATGGTATTAATTTAATCAGAGCTAATTTAATTAAAAAAGCGCAATCTTCAAGTTGAATTTGCTAACGTTACTTTTGTTCAGTTTTGCTTTATTAGTTTGGCATGCAGAACTTTTCCATCTTTTTTTGTGACGGTTAGAAAATAGATTCCGGAAGCAGATTCTTTATCCAACAAAATAGTCATGTCATCAGAGCTGCTGGTTATTGTATGTTTAATGTCTTGTCCGTTGATATTTAGAATTTTCACTTCTGAGATCTCATTTAGTGCCATGTTCACTTTAAAGGAATCCATGGATGGATTTGGCCATATTTGCAGAATAGATCCCGCTTGATCTTCATCTGGAGTACCGACGATCAAGCAATGCGTTGTTACCTTCATTTTTTTAGTAAATACCGTTTGTAGTGTGGCAGAGGTAATTCCTGTTGTGTTGGTGAAGGATGTAGAAAAGAACTGTGGTGTATGGCTGGTTACCGATATGGTTGAACTAAACACATTGCATGGCGCGATCCCAGTGGCATTTGTCTTTATCAGAGAGATGTCGTCTTTTTGGGTCGTATTGGCCTGGTTCTCTTCTGATCCTGTGATCACAAAACCATTGTTATTATCTTCAAGTATGTCCCATCCCGCCATTTTTGAGGTGGTATTGCCAAATAAACTATGTGCTAATAGTTGTCCGCCAGGATTAAGGAGATAAATAAAGCTATTCAGAGATGTAAGTGAACACGGCAATATAAATCCGGTTAGGGCGTAGCCACCACTTGAGTTTTGAAGTAGTTTATATCCAACGGAAGAATGACATTCATTGTAACTTTTAAAGTCGAGCATGTTCCCATTTTGGTCAAATTTTGTTAAGATTACAGAGCGCAGAACATTGGTGAAGTCTTGTGTACCGCCTCCAATGACCAATTCGTTGGAAGTATTATTTATTACCGAATAGAAGGCGCTCCCCAGCGGACCAATAAGCATTTTAGCCCATATGAAATTGCCGTTTATGGTGTCTACCTTGAACAGAAGGGGATTGGTAGCAGTACTTACAGAATCATTCGTGGTTCCCGAAATTGCTATTTTTCCATCACTTGTGAAAGTGTGTGATTCTGCATTTCTGGTATAGATAGATTGATAAACCTTTGACCATTTTAGGTTACCTGACTTGTCAAGTTTCATAAGAAAAGGGTAGGTGTAGCCAGGACTAGTGTTTCCTATAACAAATAAATTTCCATCCGGTGCTTCAATAACTGAACGGCCATAATCCATCTCACCAAAGAAGTCGTAGGTTTTACACCACATGGTTTGACCAGATTTGTTAAGCTTTATGCCAAGCGCATTATTATTGCCTGCGAGATCTATTGCACCCACAATAGCATCTCCGCTGTCTTTGGTTTGGATGATACTTC
>DAISHL010000178.1:0-5116 GCA_036822555.1 Bacteroidota bacterium
CCTTTGTATTGATAGGATATGGATCCATCTTCATTTTTGGAAGCAAGTAGGTAACCTGAATAGCCCCTTAAATTTAAACCTCCACCTGCAGTGAAGTGATTGGTTACATCTCCATAATTACCCCAGTCTCTTGCAATAAAACCATAGGAGCGGGTGTATTTGTTATCCATGAGTTCTTCATTGTTTGCGCCGGCAACATACAGCATGCTTTCGCTTGGCATTAGCAAACCAAATCCAAATTGTCCGAATACCCTTATATTGATGTTGATCTTCCCAAGATCATTCTTGTTCACAGAGCTTAAAGTAATTGCAGAATAGTCGTAATCGTTCGTAAAGGCATTTGATCGTAAATTGAAATTGATCAATCCATTTCCTTTTCTGTATCTGTAGTTATGATCGAATCCAACATGGATGGCACTATTGAATTTGCGGTATCCCCATTCATTGCGATTGATAAGATAAACCATATCTTGTGGCATATCTCTTAGCATCCCCTTATAGTGAGTGTACCATCTTGTTTTATCGTTGTTGCTTTTTCTTTCAAGTCCAATCACAGCTGCATCTAGTCCATCAAGTGATCTTAATTGAACATACACATTTGTTTTTTTTAAGTAATTGTTCAAACTGGTCTTGTAATTAAAAATGAATGAGAAATTATTGAAAGTACTGCTATCGCTGCTTCTTACATATGACTGCAATAAGCCTGTGCTGAACCATCCAGTCAGATCAAAAACATGTTTGGTCATTAAATAATCGCCGCTCAATGCTGCTCCTATCTTTAATCCGTCAAACCCATTGTACCACAGGCTTGGTCTCAATCTCATGTCGTATTGTTTCCAGTTAGGTGGGTTATAAACCTTTGAATCGAATCTTACATTCACTTTTCCGCTTTTCACGTTGTTGGTCATGTCAATATCAGCCAAACGCTTACTAGGATCAATGATCACATTCTTGATCTTTGAATTCAATTGTAAGGTGGCCGTATAACTGGTTTTCAGCTTTGGTCCCCATCCGATCCAGCGAGGAAGGGTAGTGGCATTCGTTGGTTTTTCGAACCATGTGTTTGGAATGTAATAGTGGCGTGCCGAATCATTGGCATCTATCACAGAAAAATCAATAGGCATTTGCATGCTGCCTTTACGCTTGAATGTGATCTCATAGGTGCCTTTACCTTTGTTTTTTATTTTGCCGATCTTATAATCGATTGTCTTGGTGGTTTCAAGCCATTGGTCAAAGAACCAATTAAGGTCAACCCCGGTGAACTGTATGATGGAATTCCTGAAATCTTCCGGGTATGGATGGCAGAATTTCCATTGATAAAAATAAAACTGCATTGCTTTTTCAAATAAAGCTCTTCCAAGCACATACTCCAGGTTTTAAAGCATTGTGGCTGTTTTGTAATACACCTGACCGTAACCACCACCATGTCTTATTCCACCATTAAAATCATCACTATGTGTATTCAGTTGAACCAATTCGTCTCTTGTAACATTAGTAATGTAATATGGGTTGTAGATGTCGTCATCCACAGCCTTAACCGGTTTTGTGAACTCATTCACATATTTGTCCATCAACGACTTCGGTTCGCCTTTGCCCTCGATCACAAATGGACCATCAATGAATAGATAAGTATCTGCGGTATAAAACTGAGTAAATCCTTCGTCAAGAAATGCTCTATAGTTCTCGTTGCTGCCAACCATCCCAAAGAACCAATTGTGTGTCATTTCATGGATAAATAGTCCGCGATAGCCGGGGTCCCATCCACCATTCAACGTGATCATCGGATATTCCATGCCATCCATCGCATCTGCACTGATCATTTTAGGGTAGTGGTAAGGGCCAATGTTGTAACTGTTCACTTCAATGATCTTAGTCATGTATTGAGTAGCATTGTGCCATCCGGCTGCATGAGGCTCCTGTACTAGAGCAATACAGCGGATACCGTCAATCTTTGATTCTCCAATTCTGTAGTTAGGGGCTGCGGTGTAGGCCACATCATGCACATTGAGCGCGCTGAATTTCCATGTTTTTTTTGTGCCATTTCTTTTGATGATGGTGCTTGGAGGAGAATTAAATGGCTTTGTAAGAAAGTTAGAAATGTCGAGTTTTTTCCGCAGGGTATCAGGTAGCATTTCACTCTCATTGGTCATGATCCCGGTTCCGTCAACAATGTAATTGTTAGGGAATGTGAGTTCAACATGGAATGAACCGAAATCGCCATAGAACTCATGATCCATGTGCTGATCTGTGTTCCATCCAAATTTTTTATCGAATACTGTGATGCGCGGGTACCAGTGAACAAGGTCGTATTGTTTGCTGCCGAATGAATTGAACATTTTCATTCTGTTCCTGATCACTTCTTTATCGAAGTAGGTTTTAAAGTTGATATTGAATGTTACCGATTCGCCCGATCTCAAGGGTTTTGGTAAGTATACTTTCAAAATGGTATTATCAAGTTCTGTTTTCAGGTCTTTCCCATCGATCTTTATTTGTTCAACTACTGTACCCAGATTTTTGTCGCGGTATTTGCCGTATTTTAAATTGTAACCATTATTCTTGTATAGATCTGACAAATAAGAATCTTTGCATTGTGCGTTGTTGTATAAATGAAAATACACAAAGGTAAGATCGTATGGAGAGTTGTTCCAGTAGGTCAATTCCTCATCACCGGAAACAATATCTGTACTATCGTTTACTTCTGCTCTAATGGTATAGTGCACATCTTGTTGCCAATAGGCCTCATGTGGTTTTCTGTTTTTCCAGTACAGTGGATTGGTGGAAGAACGGTACTCGATATACTCATTTTGGCCGTTAATAACGTTTGAAAGGAAGAGTAAGATGAATGAGAATCTGTAAAGCATTTGTGAATTTTTGATCTAGTAAATATGATCAAAATAACCGAGAAATAAAAGGTGTTTCGCGTACAAATTCACGGTTTAAGATACGATGTATAAACATCTAATGAACAAGGCCGATCAGGCGAATACAGCATGCCATCTCGACAGGATGTAGAGTTTGAACAGCGATCTATAAGTGTTCAGGTTTGGAGAATCAAATGCTCCTTCCAGTTTGTTGGATCTTACAAAATCAAAATTGGCATTTTGAATACTCTTCATGATCTCGGGTTTTAGTTTCTTCATCCAATCAGTGAGCGGGGTCTCAAACCCAACCTTCTCGTAACGCTGATAGATCTTTTGCGGCAATCGTGCACAAAATGCTTCACGCAACAGGTGTTTGGAAATACCATTCTTGATCTTGTGTTTTCCGTCAATGGTGAATGCTAAACGTATAAGGTCAATGTCATCACTGAATGGTGTTCTGCTTTCAACACTATGCCACATGCCGCATCTGTCCTCGCATCTGAGGAATGATTTAAGTCGTTTTGGTCCAAGATCATCTATCAATTGTTCGTTGAGTGTATGAAAGTTTGTTTGATCTGATGTTGGTATTTCAAGATCCAAGATGTCTGAAGTGTTATTCGTAAGATGTGGTTTGATCCATTGTTTGGCCATAAACAAAAATGGTTGAGGGATACTTTTCCCTCCCTGTTGCACTTCCTTGATAAATTTGAGCAGGCCCGCTTCCTTCTTTAATTGCATCCAATAAACCAAGAAATGATGATGGTAGCCCGCAAACAGTTCGTCGGCTCCTTGTCCGTCCAGAACAACCTTCGTGTTGTTGTCCTTGGCAAGCTTCATTACCCTGAATTGTGCATAGGTGCTTGAATCCCAAATGGGCGTATCCAAAGCATAAACAAGTGTGTCTATATCTTTATGAAATTCATCAACCGTTGGTTTGGTTGTAAAATGCCGTCCATGGATATGTTGCACCACCATGTTCGCAAAGGGTTCTTCATTAACTGCACCTGAGGTAAATACAGAGGTGAAGCAATGCACAGGTTCCGGCGATAATAGTCCCATTGTGCAGGCAATGATACTGCTGTCTAACCCTCCGCTAAGGCAAGTACCCACAGGTACATCGCTCCTCATTCTTAGTTTTACTGCATTTACAAATGCTTGTTCTACCTATTCAATCAGGTCCTTTTCACTATAAGTGCTTTTTGAGGAATTCAATAATTCGTTGGTAGAAAAGTAGGTGTATGTGTGGCATGTGTTCTGCTCGGCATCTAGGATCAGATTTTCTCCTGGCCATAGTTCAAGAATATCTTTGAAGAAGTTTTGTTTGCTGTATTCCAGGGTATTGCTAATAAGGTATTGGCTTAGTTGTTCTGTTGCAAATTGAGCCTTTACCAATCCGCTTTTCAGAAATGCTTTTTGCTCGCTTGCAAAGGCAAAGTAATCTTTGGTATTAATGTAGTAGAATGGTTTTACACCCAGTCGATCACGAGAGGCAAAGTATTGTTTTTTTGTGACGTCATAAATGCAAAACGACCACATACCGTTAAAATGATGGACACACTCTTGCCCCCAATATAGGTAGGCATTGAGAATAACTTCCGTATCGCTTTCGGTTACAAAGGTGAAGCCATACTGAGCTAATTCTGTACGTAGTTCCTTGTAATTGTATAGTTCACCGTTATATGTTATCCAGGCTTTAGCAGAGGGGGCACACATGGGTTGATGTCCGCTGTCATTAAGATCGATAATGGCTAATCTGCGATGAGCAAATACACCGGTGGCATACTCAGGAAATGCAGTGTTTGATAGTGGTATGTGTTTAAGGTCTTGTCTGTTGAATGTAGGCGTATCTTTGCCGCGAACAGGTGTTTGTTCAGTAGGAGTGATCGCCAGAAATCCCTCTCCATCTGGTCCGCGGTGTTTTATTAATTGGCTTATGGATCGCGCTAACTCCGGCAGGTTAAGTGAAGATCTTTGTTTAATGATTATTCCGGCTATTCCACACATGACACTTTCTTTTAATCATTAACCCACATAAAGATCTTCGGATTGTTGATGTAACGGTCTATATCCTTGTCAAGAACCAATACACAAAAATCAATGAAGGGTAAAATGCCAAAGATGCCACCCAGGCTTCCTATATAAACAACAGGAACGCGTGGCGCAGTTCCAAGGTAGATGCGGTGCAACCCAACAATACCAAAGGGAAAGGTGAATGCCAGAATTGCGGCAACAATGCGCTTGTTTTTTTTCTGTTT
>DAISHL010000179.1:0-5097 GCA_036822555.1 Bacteroidota bacterium
TTTAGATTTTTATTGTTATGCCTAAAGATACATCCCTTAAATCTGTTTTGATCATTGGTTCAGGCAATATCGTAATTGGTCAGGCTTGTGAATTTGACTATTCCGGATCACAAGCTGCAAAAAGTTTGCGTGAGGAAGGAATTGAAGTGACGCTGATCAACAGTAACCCTGCTACGATCATGACTGATAAGGTTACTGCCGATCATGTTTACCTTTTGCCTCTTGAAGTAAAATCCATTGTAAGAATTTTAAATGAGCGAAAAATTGATGCCGTTCTGCCTACAATGGGGGGACAAACTGCATTGAATCTTGCCATGAAGTGTGAGGATCTCGGTATTTGGAAGAAGCACAATGTAAAGATGATAGGTGTGGATACTGAGGCGATCAAGGTAACGGAGGATCGTGATCTGTTCCGCATTCGAATGAATGAGATCGATGTACCTATGGCTCCGAGCAAGATTGCAAAATCATTTCTTGAAGGAAAATCCATTGCCCAGGAATTTGGTTTCCCGCTTGTAATCAGACCTTCCTTTACCCTTGGTGGCAGTGGTGGATCTGTAGTTTATGAAAAAGATCAATTCGACACTTTACTCAACAGAGGTTTACAAACGTCTCCTATACATGAAGTACTTATTGACAAGGCTGTACTTGGCTGGAAGGAATATGAACTGGAGTTGCTTCGTGATAAAAATGACAATGTGGCCATCATTTGTTCTATTGAGAACTTTGATCCAATGGGAGTTCATACCGGCGATAGTATTACCGTTGCGCCTGCCATGACATTAAGCGATAGCACTTATCAGAAAATGCGTACCATGGCCATCAAAATGATGCGAAGCATCGGTAATTTTGCAGGTGGATGTAATGTACAGTTTGCCGTTAGCAATGATGCCAATGAGGATATCATTGCTATTGAGATCAATCCCCGTGTATCACGCTCCTCTGCCCTTGCCAGTAAAGCAACCGGTTACCCTATCGCACGTATTGCCAGCAAACTGGCCATCGGATATCAATTGGATGAATTGATCAATCAGATCACCAAATCAACTTCAGCCTACTTTGAACCTACCTTAGATTATGTGATCGTAAAGATCCCTCGTTGGAATTTCGACAAGTTCAAAGGATCTAACCGCGAGCTTGGTTTCCAGATGAAATCTGTTGGTGAGGTAATGGGTATCGGACGCAGCTTTCAGGAGGCACTTCAAAAAGCCTGTCAAAGTTTAGAGATCAAACGTAACGGATTGGGCGCCGATGGAAAAGAGATCACCAATCAGGCTGAACTATTGAAAGCGCTTGAAAGACCAAGTTGGAATCGTTTATTCATGATCTACGATGCCATGAAACTTGGCATCTCTATTAAGACCATTCAAAAACTCACACGAATAGACATGTGGTTCCTTCAACAGATCGAAGAAATGATCGCCTTGGAGAACGAGATATCTAAATACAAACTTTCAACCATAACCAAAGACCTGATGTATGAGGCCAAACAAAAAGGTTATGCCGACAGACAGATCGCACATCTCCTGGATTGTCTGGAAAGTGAAGTGTACTCAAAACGAACTGAATTTGGCATCAAACGTGTATTTAAACTTGTAGATACATGCGCAGCAGAATTTGAGGCAAAAACCCCTTACTACTACTCTACCTTTGAGGATGAAAATGAAAGTATAAGAACCGATAAAAAGAAAGTAGTGATCTTAGGTAGCGGCCCTAACCGCATCGGACAGGGAATTGAATTTGATTACAGTTGTGTGCATGGTGTTCTTGCTGCAAAAGAATGTGGTTATGAGACCATCATGATCAACTGCAATCCTGAGACCGTTTCAACAGATTTCTCAACAGCCGACAAATTATATTTCGAGCCTGTATTCTGGGAACATATCTATGACATCATTCAGCATGAAAAACCTGAAGGTGTGATCGTTCAGCTTGGTGGTCAAACAGCTTTAAAACTTGCCGAAAAACTTGAACGCTATGGCATCAAGATCATTGGTACGGATTTCAAATCGCTTGATCTGGCTGAGGACAGAGGCAGTTTCTCAACATTATTGAAAGACAACAATATTCCTTATCCAAAATTCGGAGTTATTCAGGACGCCGAAGAAGCGATCTCATTATCAAAAGAATTAGGGTTTCCATTGCTAGTACGCCCAAGCTACGTATTAGGCGGGCAAAGCATGAAGATCGTGATCAACGAGGAAGAACTGGAACAACACGTTGTAAAGCTATTGAATGATCTACCAGATAATAAAGTATTGTTGGATCATTTTCTTGAAGGTGCCATTGAAGCGGAAGCAGATGCTCTTTGCGATGGAAAAGATGTATATATCAATGGGATCATGGAACATATTGAGCATGCAGGTATTCATAGTGGTGATAGTTACGCAGTATTACCTCCATTTGACCTGAGTGAAGACATTATCAAACAAATTGAACAACATACCAAAACCATTGCCGTTGCCTTAAAAACAGTAGGACTGATCAATATTCAGTTCGCTGTGAAAGATGGCATTGTATACATCATTGAAGCGAACCCGCGTGCAAGCCGCACTGTGCCATTCATCGCAAAAGCCTACGATGAGCCTTATGTGAATTATGCAACAAAAGTAATGTTGGGAGAAAAGAAAGTGAAAGACTTTAATTTCAATCCTAAGAAGAAAGGGTATGCGATCAAGATCCCTGTGTTCAGTTACGAGAAATTCCCTGAGATACAGAAGGAACTTGGACCGGAAATGAAGTCAACAGGAGAAGCCATCTACTTCATTGAAGATCTGTTTGATGAGTATTTCCAGAACATATACAGCGAACGTAATTTATATTTAAGTAAATAATTTGAAACGTTATCTCATAGTCCTTGTTGCCAGTCTTTTCTGCTTAAGCCTGTTTCCCCAAAAGCCTGAATTGTTCCCATCTTTGGATGGATTAATGATCCATGCAAACTTATATGAAGCCTCAGGCAAAAGTAATGGGATCATTTTACTTTGTCATCAGGCAAGATACAGCAAAGGAGAGTATATTGAAACCGCTCAAAAACTCAACAAGCTTGGATACACTTGCCTAGCCATTGATCAGCGCTCAGGCAATGAGGTCAACGGCATTGTGAACGAAACTGCCAAACAAGCCACAGAACAGGGACTTCCAACCACATATACAGATGCCGAACAAGATATCAAAGCGGCTTTGTATTTTCTTTATGAAAAATACCAACGTAAGATCATTCTTTTAGGCAGTTCCTACTCTGCTGCTCTTGCGTTAAAGATCGGCGGAGAAGAAAAAGATAAACTTGAGCGCATTATTGCCTTCAGTCCGGGTGAATATTTTGAAACGAAAGGCATTGTGAACGGCTGGAATAAAAAAATAGATCTGCCTGTACTTATTACCTGCGCTAAAAATGAGATCGCTTCTACTACCCCACTCATGGATGGCGTTGATAACAAAAAACTGGTTTATTTCAAACCTAAGAAAGATGGAATTCACGGTTCAAGCGCCTTATGGTCTAGCACACCGAACAATTCTGAATACTGGAATGCACTAAACGATTTTTTAAAACATTAATCTCATGAATTATTTCAAGATCTTACCCATCGCCCTTCTAGTTCTTTTTACACAATGTAAAACAAAGAAAGCTGGTTCTGCGGAAACTGCAGCCTATATGCCTGGCGATAAAGAATTAGCCATTGCTCAAAAAACATGGCCTGGTACCACTATTGAAGAATTAAAGGAAGGCAATTCCATTTACAGAAATGAGTGTACTCAATGTCACAAAAATTTCGACATCGTAAAATTCAGCGAAAAGAAATGGAAACATGAGATAGATGAGATGTCGCCAAAAGCGAAGTTGAGTGCTGCTCAAAAGCAGAAGCTCAGCAAATTCATCCTATCCTACAGAGAGTCTAATGCAGCGACCAAATAAGCCTAGCCAAAGCAATCGTATAACCCTGCAAAAATAACCAATAATCCTGCCGATGTAAATCCATACATTACCCAGGCGAAATCGGTATTGGCATAAAAATTAGTTACTGTCATTATAAATCCTATCAGCAACAATACCGAGCCTGACAGAATGATCAAACCACCGCGTTTGCGTTTTGTGGCATAATGGATAAGACGCAATTGTTTGATGATCTCTTCATTGGTCACTTGATCATCCGATTCCTTTTCCAATCTTTCCCTTATTTCAGAAAAGGTCTTGTGCTGTTCATACCATAGCTTCGCCTTATGGTACAGCGCTTCGTATTTTTCTTCGTTAACCATGCTTTATTATATACCCTAATATAATAAAAGGTCGATTTAAAAAAAATGATTTATGTCAACACGAGGTGATTCAGGCTTTCCAATTGATAAGATCCTGACCAATGTCTTTTCGATAGTACTTTTTATCGTACTGGATTTGCTGAGCAGCTTTCATGCTCTTGTCCACAGCACCTTGAATGGTATTACTGAACGAAGTGATGGCAAATACTCTTCCTCCGTTCGTAAGCACATCGTCTCCTTTTAACTGAGTTCCTGAATGGAACACTTGCGATTCTTTAATGCCATCTAACCCTTTGACAAGTTTTCCTTTTTCATACTCTTCAGGATACCCACCGCTTACTAATACTACGGTTGTTGCAGTTTCATCGATCACATCGTAAGTTTTTTCATGCAATGTTTGCTTTGCAACACCCTCCAATAGGTCAAGAAGGTCGGATTTTATACGAGGGATCACTACTTCTGTTTCAGGATCGCCCATTCTGCAATTGTATTCGATCACGTATGGATCACCGTTGCAATTCATTACGCCAACAAAAATAAGACCTCTGTATTCAATGCCTTCTGATCTCAATCCGTGAATGGTTGGTTTAACCACACGTTCTTCTACTTTTTTGATAAAATCTGCATTGGCAAATGGCACAGGACTTACAGCGCCCATTCCACCTGTATTCAAGCCGGTATCTCCTTCACCAATTCGCTTATAATCCTTTGCGGCCGGTAAAAGCTTGTAACTCTTACCATCTGTAAGTACAAACACAGATAATTCGATCCCATGCAAATATTCTTCGATCACAACGGTTGCGCTGGCCGACCCAAACTTGGCGTCCAATAGCATGTTCT
>DAISHL010000180.1:0-5081 GCA_036822555.1 Bacteroidota bacterium
TTAGGTCAGCTTTTTGCTTTGTTTGGTGAAGAGTTTAATGTTACGTTATTGAGAAATGAAGGTAGTGCTGTCTTTTTTTTCGAGTTGAAATTGCAGAGAGATGCTCGGAGAGGCAGGGTCTACAATATAATCTATGCCCGATTTTAATTTATTCCCGTTCACGTGCAGCTTTGTTTTTCTGATCACATTCACAGGGTGCGAAAAGGATTGTGTATAGGAGCTGCCAAATAATGGTTCAATTTTATTGGTTTTAAATTCATTGACCAAAAAGGTGGAGGCGTGATCTAAGCCATGATTGATATAACCTCTTCCAAAACACTTTTTCGAACAGAGAAATTTAATGACAGATCGAGTGTAAAGCGAATCTTGTGAAAGAAGGGATGTTGAGATGAAAAGAAGTGCAATTACGTTGCGGATCATTCAAATCGCTTTTTGGTTAATTCCTTCAGTCTTTTAAAATTCTCGTTGGCATCTTTCCAGTTGTAGATCGATTTTAAACTTTGAATGTATGAATCTGCATCATCCCAATTCTCTGAGTTATTCAGCTGGTCAATGGCAAGGCTATATTCAGTGGCGTTTTGATTGAACAGGTCGTTGATGAACTGAAACTTCTGATTCAAAGTAATTTCCAGTTTTTTAGCATTGCCGCTGCCTTGTGCCGAAACAGGTTCGGTAATCACCTGGATCTCTGGTTCAGCTTTGGTTTCTATGGTAACTGGCGGTGTTTCTGTTTTCACCGTTGGCTCAATGATCGTTTCCTGTTTTGGGGCGGCCACTTCGCTGATCTTTGAGTGAAGACCAAAACTTGGTGAAATTTCCTTTGTTGTTTTTAAATATTTAAAAACGCTCACTTGTTCTTGAAGTGCTTGCAGTTGTTTCTGCAATTTTTCGCAATCTGCTGAACCGGGTTGAGTTTTTTCATCCATGAATAACTCTAGTGTTGGCAGGGTCTCATGTATGGAATTCTGCAGTTTTATAAGCGTTTGTTCTAAACTCATCTGTGTATAATTTCTATTTAAAAATAATTTGAATTTCAGATATGATGGTTTACATTTAAGTTTTGTTTTTAACGCCTTTTAAACAATGTTTATTGAAGATAGCAAGGCCAGTCTGAAACGCGGGTGGATTGAAGTGATATGTGGCAGCATGTTCTCCGGTAAAACCGAGGAATTGATCAGACGTTTAAAACGGGCTCAATTTGCCAAGCAAAAGGTGGAGATCTTTAAGCCCGCTGTTGATACAAGGTATGACGAGGTGAAGGTGGTGAGTCACCAGGGGAACGAGATACACAGTACGCCGGTTCCTGCGAGTTCCAACATTCTTTTATTGGCAGCTGATACAGCGGTGGTTGGAATAGATGAGGCACAATTCTTTGATGATGAATTGCCGAATGTGTGTCGCGAATTAGCGAACAGGGGCATTCGGGTTATTGTTGCAGGTTTAGATATGGACTACCTGGGCAAACCGTTTGGACCCATGCCACAGTTGCTGGCATGCGCTGAATACGTTACTAAAGTACATGCCATATGTGTAGAATGTGGGCAATTGGCTTACGTTTCTCACAGAACGGTAGTGAATACAAGTTTGCTTTTGTTAGGGGAGACAGATAGCTACAAGCCATTATGCAGACAGTGTTTTAATTCGGCGCAGCAATTATAAAGTGTATACGATCAAACAAATAGCAGAAGTATGTGGAGGTGATCTTATTGGCACGTACAATGCAAGTGTTGATCAATTCCTGATCGACAGCAGACAATTGCTTCATGCTGAAGGGACCATTTTTTTTGCATTGACCAGTAACAGAAACGATGGCCATTCGTTTATTCCTTCATTGGTATTAAAGGGTGTAAGGGCCTTTGTAGTGAGCAATCCTTCAGTGATCACTCAGGATGTTGTCAATGCAGGGGCAACATTTATTGTTGTAAACAATACTTTGGAGGCCTTGCAGAAATTTGCCTCCGTTCACCGTTCAAAATTTACAATTCCCGTAATTGCAATTACCGGAAGTAATGGTAAAACCATGGTGAAAGAATGGTTATACCAACTGTTAAGGATCGATCATAACATCTGCCGTAGTCCGAAAAGTTACAATTCACAAATTGGTGTGCCTTTAAGCGTTCTCAATTTGAATACGAAACATACGATTGCCCTTTTTGAAGCAGGCATTAGTTTACCGGGAGAGATGAAGCATCTTGAAGAGATCATCAGGCCAACTATTGGCATTCTTACCTCTTTCGGTGAAGCACACGACAGTGGCTTTGCAAGCAAGTCAGAGAAACTGAATGAAAAGCTTGAATTGTTCAAAGGATGCAATACGTCTATCTGTAATATCTATGAGAACGAAACGTTATTCATGACTAGCGACAAGCGAAGGATAACCATAGGCAGAACAGAAACGTGTGATTTTATTTTGTCATATGTAGTAAATGAAACGCAGTGTACATTAAAGCTCAGATCAAAACAAGAGGAATTCACTTTCGATATCCCTTTTATAGATAAGGCCTCTGTTTTAAATGCCGCAACATGTATCGTAACATTGTTGCATCTCGGTAAATCTGAAGTACAGATCAGTGAGCGATTGATGCTATTGCAGCCAATTGCTCTGAGGCTTGAGGTAAAGAATGCAACAGGCAATTCTATCTTGATCAACGATTTTTACAATTCAGATATTGATTCGATACGCATTACCTTTAGTTTCTTGAATCAGCAACACCGTAAACAGAGAAAGGTATTATTCATCTCAGACATTGATCAATCTGGCCGCACAGAGGAGGAGCTGTATAAAGAATTAGCTAAACTTGTTAAGCAGAATGGGTTTGATTCGATGGTTGGTATTGGTACATGCATCAGCAATTACAAACATCTGTTTGAACTGCCCGCGAAGTACTTTCCTGATGTAACAGCATTCTTAAAAGGGTATGCTTTATCTGCGCATGAGTTTTCAAATGCCAGCATCTTATTGAAGGCAGCGAACAGATTCAGCTTCGATAAGATCAGCAGAGCAATGCAACAAAAAAGCCATGACACAAAGCTAGAGATCGATCTTAATAAGTTAACACATAATGTAAATTATTACCGTTCACTATTAACTAAAGATACCCGTTTGATGTGCATGGTAAAAGCCATGGGTTATGGGGCAGGCGGCAGTGAGATAGCAACCACCTTAAAACACATAGGGGTTCAATACCTCGCCGTGGCTTATGCCGATGAGGGTGTAGAGTTAAGGACCTCTAACATAGATCTTCCGATCATGGTGATGAGTCCTGAATACGAGTCTCTTGATGATATTGTGAATTTTAATCTTGAACCGGAGATCTATTCGTTAAGGATACTTGAACAGTTTATTGAAGTATTGGACAGGCTGGGCATTCAAAATGATTACCCTGTACATATTAAGATAGACACAGGTATGAAACGTCTCGGATTTGAGGCACAGGAGATCGATGACCTGATCAAACAACTGAGAAAATTTCCTCAGGTCAAAGTTAAGTCGGTGTTCTCTCATCTGGTTGCTTCGGATAATGCCACTCTTGATCCTTTCACGCACCAGCAAATTCATAGCTTTGAATCGGCCTGTGAAAAATTACAAGTGGCATTGGGATATAAATTCATCAGACATATTTGTAATACCGGTGGCATCAGCAGATTCAAGCTGGCACATTATGACATGGTGAGGCTTGGTATTGGCATGTACGGCTTTGGTATTAATACACTTGAAACTTCAAAGCTTGAGAATGTGAGCGCATTGCGAACAAGGATCAGCCAGATCAAACATGTAGCCAAGAACGAAACGGTAGGATACAACAGAAGAGGTGTTGCAGAGCGTGATCTGGTGATTGCAACTATACCTATCGGTTATGCGGATGGATTTCACAGGTCATTAGGAAATGGGAAGGCAGGCGTGTACATCAATGGCAGTTATTGCAAGACCATTGGAAACATTTGCATGGACATGTGTATGGTGGATGTTACAGACATTAAATGCAGTGAGGGCGATGATGTGTGTGTGTTTGAAAGTGCCGATCAAATTGCAGCATTGGCAGAAGCCATGGGCACTATTCCTTACGAAGTGCTAACCGGAATTTCCGGGCGAGTGAAGCGCGTTTATATTCAGGAGTAAATGGTTACTGGTTTTGTTGCCATTTCCAGGCACTTAACATCATGTCGTCTATACCATGTTTCGGTATCCATTGAAGATCCTTTTTAGCTTTATCGTTGTTTGCAAAGATCTTTATGACATCACCATTTCTGCGAGGACCAACAGTGAAGCTCAATTTTTGACCGGTAACTTTTTCAAATGCATGGATAGCCTCAAAAACACTTACGCCTTTGCCTGTACCTAAATTATAGACATCAAGATTTTTCTTGTTCTTTCCTTCGATCAGATAATTGAGGGCTTTTACGTGTGCATCAGCTATGTCGCTTACATGAATGTAATCTCTGATGCAAGATCCATCTGGTGTATCGTAATTATCACCATGAACCGTTAGGCTGTTGATTCCTGAAGCGGTTTGAGTAATGATGGGAACAAGGTTGTTGGGTTTATTGATCGAAAGTTCACCCAGTTTCCCGCTCATATGAGCGCCTACAGGATTAAAATAGCGCAGCAATATGGCATTGAAACGTTTTCTGGAATCGCAGAGGAAGGAGATCATCTCTTCACCAACCTGTTTCGTGTGTCCGTATGGAGAGACTGCTTTTTGCAAAGGCGTTTCTTCTGTCACAGGCAATAAACTCGTATTACCATATACTGAACACGACGATGAGAAAATGAAATTGGAAATATTCTTTTGTTCACAGATCTTGAGCATGTTGATCAACGACTCAAAATTATTGTGATAGTATCCTAGAGGATCAATGGTGCTTTCCCCAACTGCTTTGTATGCGGCAAAGTGTATGATGCCGGCAATATTTTCAACAGAATGTAAAGCGCTCGAAAGTTTTTTAAGATCACATAGATCAATGTTCATTCGTGAGAAACTCTTGCCTGTGATGGACTCTATTTTCTCGTAATTATTTTCTTATGAGTTCGAGATATTATAAATGGTGTTGATGTGATAATTGGATTGTTACAAAAGCTA
>DAISHL010000181.1:0-5048 GCA_036822555.1 Bacteroidota bacterium
ATTGTTCATGTGCTTTACCGACAGAGAAATTAGTGATTTTCATGTGTATCTATGTTTGAGTAAATACATTTCTTTTTGATCAAATTGCTTCACAATATAGCTTGATAACAACCTCTAATTTGTTCAATAATCATATAACAATAACAATACATATAAAATCATATATAAGCTATCTTTATTGTAAACCAAATAATATATTAATTTATTAAATATCAAAAACAACTGTAAAGTTGGATAAATTAAAATTAAATTTGTCAACCTAACATTCATTTCAATCATTTTTCAATGAAAAAAATCGCCATTTTATTGGGCTGTCTTGTATTAAGTATCGTACAGATCAGTGCCCAATCAACCAAAACAGTGAGCGGTACCATCACCGATGAAAAAGGATTACCACTGGCAGGTGCTACTATCTCTGCCCTGGGTAATAACAATTCGGTTGTGACTACTGCAGTTACAGATGCTAAAGGAAATTATTCTATTCGTGTAGGCGACCAGGTTAAAAGTATCCGCGTCGCTTATGTCGGTCTAGAAGAGAAAACCATCGCCCTCGGTGGTAAAACAGTTGTTTCAACACAACTGATCAGCGCTGCCTCCAATCTCAATGAGGTAGTAGTGGTTGGTTATGGTGTTCAACGGAAAAAAGACCTAACCGGTAGTGTTGCAACAATTGGTGGTGACAAAGTACGTGATATGCCACTGCAAAGTTTCGATCAGGGTCTTTCCGGTCGTGCCGCAGGTGTAAACATCACCATTCCAAACGGGGTTGTGAACAACCCGCCGGTTATTCGTATCCGTGGTATCAACTCCATTAGCTTGAGTTCTTTTCCACTAGTTGTTATCGATGGAATTCCAACTTTCTCCGGAGATGTCGGAAACGGTAACGCTGCCAATAACCCATTAGGTGACATCAACCCTGCAGATATTGAGAGCATTGACGTATTGAAAGATGCGGCTGCCGCTGCGATTTATGGTTCACGTGCTTCTGCAGGTGTACTGTTAATCACTACCAAAAAAGGTAAGCAGGGACGTGCGAAAGTAAATTATGATGCATGGGTAGGCTTTACAACTCCATTTAACTTGATTCCTGTATTGGATGGCCGCGAATATGAAACAATTAAAAATGAAGGTTTGACCAATGCAGGTACTCCACCCAACGGAACCACTCGTGGATTCTATCCATACATTGGTCCTGATGGAAACGCTGTAAGCACTAACTGGTATGATGTTATCTATCGCACAGGCTTATCACAGAACCACAACGTGAGTGTTTCGGGTGCCAATGACAAGACCAATTATTTCTTCAGTGCTGCCTATACCAAGCAGGAAGGTTTCATTCGCCAGAATGACTTTACCCGTTTGAATGCGACCATGAGTCTCGATCACAAAGTAAATGATCGCCTTACCATTGGTGGTAAATTCCAATATGCCAACAGCAATAACACCGGTGTTAACTCTGGTTCTACTCCGGGTGGTGCATTCGCAACTTCAGGTATTGGACGTTTAGGTTTCAACCTGATGCCTAACGTTCCTATTTTCCTGAACGATGGAAGTTATAACATCAACCGTGTTAGTAATACGATTGGACAGGGTGCCAATATCACTCCTATTCAATTTACGAATCCACAGGTTTTACTGGACTTGAATACATTCAGTTCACTTTCTGAACGTGTTATTGCCAATGCATATGTTGGATTTAAGATTATGAACGGATTAACTTTCCGCTCTACATTCGGTATTGATAACCTCAACACTGTTAATAAGGCATTCCAAAATGCCATTCATGGTGATGGTGTTGCCAATGGTGGTAACGTATTTAATACTTTGCAGACCTACCGTCGCTGGAACTGGACCAATGTGTTGAATTATAATAAATCATTTGGTGATCACAACGTTTCTGCATTGGTAGGTACTGAGGAACAATACACTTCTGCTGAAGGTTGGGGTGCTAACCGCCAGGGTGTAACCGATCCTTTCTACAATGAATTCCAGGGTGGTTTCAATACAATTGTTCCCTCAGGTAACTTCCTCGGAGAGAACTACCTGGTATCATACTTTGGTCGTATCAACTACGATTACAAGAAAAAATATCTTTTGTCGGTGAATGGTCGTCGTGACGGTTACTCTGCCTTTGCCCCTGAAAACAAATATGGTAACTTCTGGGGTGCTTCTGCTGGCTGGGTTCTTAGCCAGGAGAAATTCTTCCAAAGTGCCGGTTTTGACAAAATTTTCAGCAACTTCAAGTTGAGAGGTTCTTATGGTGTTGTAGGTAATAACCAGGGCATTGGAGACTTCGCTTTCTATAGTTTCTTTAGTAGCGGTCTGTATGCGACCAATCCAACGCTTGCATTCTCTCAGGCAGGTAATAGAAACCTGCGTTGGGAAACCAGCAAGAAAACAGATATTGGTGTGGAAATGGGCTTCTTCAAGGGTCGTTTGAACTTTGAAGCAACGTATTTCCTGAACGATGTTGACAACCTGATTTTGGCTGAGCCACAGGCACCTTCAAGAGGTATCCCCGGCAACTCAATCCTCACCAACATCGGAAGTATGACCAACAAAGGATGGGAATTTACTTTGAACATGAACGTTATACAGAAGAAAGACTTTACCTGGAATTCTAATTTCAACATTACTTTCTTAGAGAACAAAGTAACTGCTCTGGCAGCTGGTAATGCAGATATCAACCCTGCTACCTCCGGTCTGGAGCGCCCAAGTCTGATTCGTGTGGGTGAATCAATCGGTAGTTTTTATGCTGTTAGAACTGGTGGTGTGAATCCGGTTACAGGACAACGCATATTCTTCTACAGAGACGGAACCGCAGTTCAATACAACCACGCTGCACCTGCTGCTTCTCGCTGGACAAATGTTGCAACAGGAGCCGTTGCTCCCCGCGTAGCAGACCAGGCCAATGATGGTGTTTTGTTTGGACCAGCCCTTCCGAAATGGACAGGCGGTTGGGAAAACACATTCCGCTGGAAATCATTTGACCTGAATTTCTTGTTCTTCTTCTCCGGTGGCAACTATGTTTACAATGGTACCAAAGCCGGTATGCGCGATATGAGAAGCTGGAACAATTCTAAAGAAGCTTTGACCAGATGGCAGAAAGCAGGTGATATCACTAATATTCCTCGGATTGTATTCGGTGATAACATCTCTAACGGATCTGGTGTTGTGATCAGTGAAAATATTGAGAAGGGTGACTTCCTGAAACTGCGTAACATCACTTTTGGATATTCGTTGCCTAAATCAGTAATAGAAAAAATGGGAATCAATAGCCTTCGTGTATACGGACAGGTGATGAATGCATTCACCTTGACTTCTTATACAGGTTACGATCCTGAGATTTCTTCCAATGGTAATGGTAATAGTAACCCAAGTGTGGACAGAAACTCTGTACCACAAGCCAGAAGCATGAATTTCGGCGTGAATGTTGGTTTCTAATTTTTTAAATAATATAGTTATGAAAATTAATATATCTTCTTTAGTCCTTCTCGCCTTACTGGCAGTGGGATGTAGCAAAGAAAAACTGAATCCCATACCACAAACTGCGTTGTCTGATGCTGTTGCTTTTAGCGACTCCAGCCGCAGTGTTCAACAGGTATTCGGTTTGTATTCTGCCCTGAAACAGGGTCAGATGTATGCCGGTCGTTACCAGGTATACCAGGATGTACGTGGTGAGGAATTCATCAACCGCACCAACAACGCCGTAACAGCATGGCTTACTTGGCAATTTAACTTGACTGCCAGTGCCAACGAGGTACAAGGTTTCTGGGCTGCATGTTATTCTACCATCAACCGTTGTAATGTGGTAATTAACGGATTAGCAACTGCTCCAGTCAGCGCTGGACTCAGAAGGAATCTCATAGCAGAAGCAAAAGTTGTTCGTGCAACTGCTTACTTTATGTTGATGCAATTGTATGCTCGTCCATTCACTGATGGCAATGGTTCAAAATTGGGTGTTATTCTCAAATTAAAACCGGAGACCTCCAGTGGTGAACAGAATCAAGCCAGAGCAACCGCAGCAGAGACATATGCGCAGATAGTTAAAGACCTGAATGAAGCGGAAACAGATCTTCCACTTACTTATGGTAATGCTGCTGCCAATACCAACAGAGCACACCGCAATACGGCTATTGCACTGAAAACCCGCGTTTACCTGAATATGGGACAGTGGGCTAATGTAATCACGGAAGCCAATAAAATTGTTCCTGCTGCTGCTCCGTTCAGAGCTGCTACCGGTGTTGCCAATGAACTGCTCCCTAATTTTGCGACTATTTTCACCAATTATACCAATAGTGAAATGATTCTCTCTATGCCCTATACGGCTCTGGATGTACCGGGAACTCAAAATGGTTTGGGTTGGTACTACAATCCTGGTCCAAACGGCGGTGGAGAATTTGCATTGAACACTACAGGGGCTGGTATTGCAGCCAATACAGATTGGAGAACAACAGATGCCCGTCGTAGCTTCCTGGTAGTATCCGGTGGCCAAACATGGCTCAGTAAGTTTCCGAATCCCAACAATGCTGCAGATCCCAGTCCGGTTATCCGCTATGCAGAAGTAATGCTGAATCTGGCGGAAGCGCTGGCAAGAAATGCAGCTGGTACCAGTGTAGATTCACGTGCACTTGCCTTATTGAATGCAGTTCGCAAGCGTTCTGATGCAACTATACCTGATTTTGCTCCGGCAGATAAAGATGCCCTGGTGAATTTAATTCTTACTGAAAGAAGAATTGAATTATTGGGTGAAGGTTTCCGTACTTCAGACATTGCCCGTACCAATGCCACTTTCCCTGCAAAGAGTACTGTGAGTGCAGTTGCACCTACAACAGACCAATATATCTGGCCGATATCAATTGCTGAATTGCTCGTAAATAAATCATGCCAGCAAAATCCCGGCTATTAATCTAACATTGATTGCTTTTCAAAATCCTCGTGCACCCCTGGTGTACGGGGATTTTTTTTTGCCGCCATGTCTATTTACCCAGAGCCTAAAGACCATTTTTTCTCCGCAGGGTCTTTCTTTCGGCTTGCACGTAAGAAGA
>DAISHL010000182.1:0-5015 GCA_036822555.1 Bacteroidota bacterium
AAAAAAAGGGAACTGCCATTCATGCGATGCTAGCATTGGAAGTGGAAGATGAAGAATTAGTAAAGCGCCTATTATTGCGTGGTCAGGATAGCGGAAGAGATGATGACAAGAATGAAAGCATCATCAGAAACAGGATCAACGAATACAACAATAAAACTTTGCCATTGAAGACCTACTACAGTGAGCAAGGAAAGTTTCATTCAATACATGGAATTGGTACCATCGATCAGATCTTCCAGGCTTTGGTTGACAGGATCACATTCATTAAAGCTGAAGTAGATCTTACACAACTTGAAACTGATATCGAGCATTTGGATCTTACCGTGAATGATTTTGATGTAGCAGACAATATTGAACCGGAATTACTTTTGGAAATTGATGCCATTAAACGTGTTGAAGCGGAAGAAGAACAGGAAAGAAAAGCAGCGAAGCAAACAACTGCTAAACCGGCTAAAGTCTCAACTGTAAAGCCTGCAAAAAAAGCACCGGCCAAGGCTAAGAAAAAAGAAGAGAAGAAAAGCAAACCTGCGAAGAAAGCCAAGCCTGCGAAGAAAGCGGCAAGCAAAAAAGCCGTTAAAAAAGTAGTGAAGAAAAAAGTAGCCAAAAAAGTTAAACCTGCACCAAAAAAGAAAACTGTTGCAAAGAAAAAAACAGCAGCTAAAAAAACTGCCACCAAAAAGGTGGTGAAAAAAGCCGTTAAAAAGGTGGCTAAGAAAGTTGTCAAAAAAACTGCAAAGAAAGTCGTTAAGAAAGCAACCAAGAAGGTTGTGAAGAAATCACCTGCTAAAAAAACAGCAAAAAAAGTAGTGAAAAAGGCAGTGAAAAAAGCACCCGCACGTGGCGGAAAAAAGCGTAAATAATTTTTAATTAATAGCCCGTTTTATGCATTGCAACGGGCTATTTTATTCTATATCGTGGATACTAATTTTGTTGATTATGTGAAGATCTGCTGCAGAAGCGGAAAAGGTGGACCTGGATCAACCCATTTACACCGTGACAAGCTAACTGCCTTTGGTGGACCCGATGGCGGTAATGGCGGACGTGGCGGACATATCATTGTGCGTGGAAACAAACAATTGTGGACCCTTATTCATTTGAAGTATCGTAAGCACGTTATTGCCGAAGAAGGCGAAAGTGGTGGAAGTTCCAATTCAAGCGGAAGGCAAGGCAAAGATGAGATCCTGGAAGTTCCTATTGGAACCATTGCAAAAGATGCAGAGACTGGCGAAGTGCATTTTGAGATCACAGAAGACGGTGAAGAACATATCTTAGTACCTGGTGGACGAGGCGGATTGGGAAACGCCAATTTCAAATCGTCAACCATGCAAACTCCGCGATTCTCTCAACCAGGCGAACCCGGAAGAACTGAATGGAAGATCCTGGAATTAAAAGTGCTTGCTGATGTTGGACTTGTTGGTTTTCCTAATGCCGGCAAATCAACTCTATTATCCGTTGTAAGTGCCGCTAAACCGGAGATCGCTAATTATCCGTTCACAACATTGGTTCCTAATTTAGGGATCGTGAAATACCGTGATTACAAAAGTTTTGTGATGGCAGATATTCCAGGGATCATAGAAGGCGCTCATGAAGGGAAAGGATTAGGACTGAGGTTCCTCAGACACATTGAACGCAATTCCTTGTTGTTATTCATGGTTAGTTGCGACAGCTCAGATGTAGTTGAAGAATATAAAATATTACTGAACGAACTGAAGTTATATAATCCTGATCTGTTGAAGAAGGATCGCGTATTGGCCATCACCAAGTCGGATCTCATGGACGAAGAGCTGGAAGAAGAAATGCGAAAGGACATCAACAAACGCTTGAAAGGAAAAAGCAAGATCCCATTCATATTCATTTCAGCAGCCACTAACAAGAACATCACACAGCTCAAAGACCTGCTTTGGGAAAAATTAAACCATTATGATTTTTGAGATCGCCTCGATCCATAATTGCTGATTTTATTTCAACCTTAAAAAAAGAGTTACCAAGGGACACAAAACTAATTGTGAAGGATCATGAGGCAGAGCTTTCATACGGTTCTCATCACTGTTCTATTCATTTTTTCAAGACCCAGCCAAACAAAGATCACATAGGATTACAGATCGCACTTGACCTTGCTGTTACCCGAAAACAAAAACTGATCGGCATCATACAGTCTAAATTACATTACACCAGGATCGTCTTTGCGCGTGATTGCAACGTTAAACGAATTGCTCAACATACTGCGAACAATTTTCTTGAAGAATTTCATTTGATGGGACATACCAAGGCTGCATTCTGCTATGGCTTATATGATACCGGTGAGCTAATTGCCGTTGCAACCTTTTCTAAAGGCAGGAAGATGAACAGACTGGATGAACAGCAACGCTCCTTTGAAATGATCAGATTTTGTTGCAAGGAAGGGATCACAGTATCCGGCGGCTTATCGAAATTACTATCACATTTCATCAAGGAAAAAGAACCCGGAGATATCATGACCTATGTGGACAAGCAATATAGTGATGGAAGATCATACTACACCTGTGGCTTTAAGAAACACAGTGAAACCGAGGCTCATGCTTTTCTTATTGAGAAGGACACATTAAAGAGAACTTACTATAACGGAGTAGCCATAGATAAAACACGTTATTACCTGGCATACAATAGTGGCAACATTAAACTGGTGAATAATCTTGAACAGCAGCGAATATAATTGCTTAGTAGTATTGGGGCCCACAGCCTCCGGCAAAACAAAACTGGCATGCCAACTGGCGTATGCGCTTAATGGTGAGATCATCAGTGCAGATTCTCGTCAGGTATACAAAGGGTTGAATATTGGCGCCGGTAAGGACCTGAATGAATATGTAGTTAATGGAAAACAGATCCCTTACCATTTGATCGATATTTGGAACACAGAGGAACAATTCTATCTTTCAGATTATATCAGAGAATTAAAGAAAGCCTTTAATGACATCACCTCACGGGGCAAGCTGCCCATTATTTGCGGAGGTACAGGCTTGTATCTCGAAGTACTGGAAAAAGATCACAGTTACACTCAAATTCCTGAAAATTCAGAATTAAGAAATAAATTGAACGAATTAAATAAGGAAGAGTTGATCCAAAAATTAAAATCCATCAATAACGAACTAGTCACCCTGAGCGGAGTCGAAGGGCCAGAAGATACTATTGATCTCAACTCAAAAAAACGGATCATCAGAGGCATTGAAATTGCAGAATATCTAAAGGAACATTCAAAATTAAAAAAGAAAGAATTACTATATAAACCTAAATATATAGGTATAAAGGTTGATACAGAAACTCGCAATAAGCGTATTGATGACCGACTGAAATACAGACTGGAACATGGTTTGATAGAAGAGGCTGAAAATCTTATACAACTGGGAGTCTCACATGCGCGCCTGCAGTACCTTGGATTAGAGTATAAGTTTTTATCGTACTATTTGCTAGGGAAAATAACTAAAGAGGAATTATACACCAAATTAAGCACAGCCATTCATCAGTTTGCCAAACGTCAGATGACCTGGTTCAGAAGAATGGAAAGACAAGGGATAAAGATTCAATGGATCGACACAATCACCTTTGATCCAGGCTCATTTCGTTAGTAGAGTGTCACCCGTAACCTTTGTGTGATGATACTGTTGCATCGTGATAGTATCATTCAACACCTCCAATCTCACCTTGGCAATGCCGCTCTTAATAAAGTTCAATTGTTTCGCGGCTTTTATTGTAAGATCGATATCACGCTTGGAATATTTAGGAAGTCGGTCGTTGACCCTTACCATAACTACACTGTCATTTTTCAAATTTGTGACTTTTACAATTGAGCCAAAAGGCAGTGTTTTATGTGCAGCTGTTAAACTATCATTCCTGAACTTTTCCCCGCTTGCGGTTCTTCTGCCTTCAAATCGCTTGGCATAGTAGCTGGCTAAACCTGTAATAGTATCATTTTGACCAATACTGAAATATTTCAAACACATTAATACTATTAGCCACCATATGCGCATGGTCAAAGGTAAAAAACCTTATTCTGCAATTTTGCTGTTTATCGTTAATATATGTAAAGAGTAAAACGAATTTCATCCTCTGAATTGTGATTTCGTTGAATTCAATGCCTTATATTTGCAGCCTTATGATCAAAGCGTTAAAGGAAAAACATCTGAAAGAAACCATGGTACTTGCATGGCCTTTGATCCTAACTCAGGTTGGTCATATAATCACGGGGATGGTTGACACCATCTTTCTCGGTCAAATTGGTGTTGCTGAGCAAGCTGCAGGGATCTTTGCGAATAATATTTATGTACTTGTGCTTGTATTTGGCATTGGTTTGAGCTATGCCACTACCCCACTGGTAACTCAGGCACACGAAAAAAATGATCTTTACGAAAAAGCATCGCTATTTAAGAATTCCATTTTTTTGAATTTTGGATTTGCGATCATTCTTTTCCTTATTCTGTTTTTTGCGGCACCCTTGCTTTCACATTTGCAACAACCTAAAGAGGTTGTTGAACTTGCTACTCCTTTTTACGAAGTATTGATTTTCTCCATGGTACCGGTTTCCTTATTCTTTGTTTGCAAACAATATTGTGAGGGCTTAAGCAATACACGCGCAGCTTTGATAGTCAGTATCGCAGGGAACTTACTGAACATTGTACTCAATTACCTTTTGATCAATGGCCATCTTGGTTTACCTAAACTTGGCTATATGGGTTCAGCCTGGGCCACATTTATTGCGCGTTGTTTCATGGGTATTGGCTTTTTGGTGTTGATCTACAAAACAGGAACCATCAATGACATCTTCAGAGTATTCAAGCAGGTGAGCATCACTAAAAAACATCTCTGTGAACTAAGTAAGATAGGTTTCAATTCAGCATTCCTATTCACCTTTGAAGTTGCTTCCTTTAACCGAGGATTTATCAGTGCCATTAGAATGTTACATAAGTTATCCGATATCCCGACAGATGAAGAACTAGCTCAACGATAAGAAACATAGATTGGAAAAATGAGAACAAAAAAAT
>DAISHL010000183.1:0-5010 GCA_036822555.1 Bacteroidota bacterium
TTGTATGGCCAATAGCAATCTTCGGACTCGCCTTCCCTATTTTATTCCTGATCATTCTTTGCTATGCTGTCTATTGGACAAATCAATTCAGGAGACCTGCGCTGTTTTCAATACTAGCGTTTATGATCAGTATCCCAACCGCCAGTAAATACCTTCAGTTTAACGTTGGTTCTGATGATGTACCTGAAAAAAGTCTAAGGATCACTTCATACAACAGCATGCTTTTTGATCTTTACAATTGGAAAAAGAATAAAGAGACCCGTGAAAAGATCTTTACTGATCTTGCTGAGATCAACAGCGATGTGTATTGTTTTCAGGAATTTTACACTTCGGAGGAAGAAGGAGATTTCAACAATACGGACTCATTGACCAAATTGCTTGGATTAAAGGAGCATCACGTTGAATATACAACAACGCTAAGAGAAAAAGATCACTGGGGTATTGCCACATTCAGTAAATACCCTATCATTAACCGGGGCAAGATCATGTTCAACACGCGTAACAACAACATGTGTATATACTCCGATATTGTTGTAAACAAAGACACGATCAGGATCTATAATGTGCATTTACAATCCATCAGTTTCAGCAAAAAAGACAATGACTTTTTGAACGACATTAAAAAAGGAAATGATCCGGAGGAAGAATTAGAAAAAAGTAAAAATATCTTGCGTCGCTTAAAAAGAGCCTTTGTAAAAAGAGCCAAGCAGGTTGAGGCCATACAATTGCACATGAAAGGGTGTAAATACAAGATCATTTTGTGTGGCGACTTTAACGATACACCTGCATCCTATACCTATCAGCAGCTAACCACATCACTAAAGGATGCCTTTGTTGAACAGGGAAGTGGATTTGGAAAAACCTATGCAGGTCAATGGCCTCAATTCAGGATCGATTACATTTTGCTCGACAAAAAGTTAGGGTGCAATAATTACCAAAGAGCAGAGGATACCTACACGGATCATTACCCGATCTTTGCTGACATATATCATCCTTGATTGTGGAAAAAAATAATTCACAACCTTTTGTATTCGTCAATTTTGTAAGTACTTTTTCAAAAAAATTAACCATGAGAACACTTTATATTCCATTGCTTATAATTGCTGTGATCGCAAGTTCATGTCAGGGAAAATTCACCATTGCCAAACGCAAGTACAACAAAGGTTTTTATGTTTCAACTGGCAAGGCCCCGAAAAGAACAAATGAAAAAACAGCGAATATAAATAACCATAGCAAGCAGTCTCCTGCCATTGATGAAGAAATTGTAAATGCTGAACCGCTCATTTCCAAATCGCTTATTACGGAATCCAAAAACACCGTTGTTGTCGCAGAATCATACGTTCATGAAAAACAATCATCAAAGAGAGAAACAAATAAACCAAGCCATGCACTAACCGCATCAAAGGATAGAATATATTCTTATGCTCAGAAGCAATTCAAACCCTTTGAAATAAATCCTAAGAATAACTCTTCAGCTCCAAAAGGAAAAAGCAGCAATAGCGATGCAAAACTGATATTATGCGTGATCATTGCCTTATTTATTCCGCCATTAGGCATGTTCCTATGGAAACAAGAGGCAGATATATGGTTCATTTTGGACCTTGTGTTCTTTTTATTTTACTTCACATGGTTCTACTGGGGCCGTATAGGTTTAATTGGCTTGGCTGCCATTATCATTGCCTTATTCAGAATTTTCGATTTAATTTAATAACTAAAAAACAAAACCCATGAAACAACTCCTACTAATTTTAGCTATAGCCGGAATGGCATTAAGTTCGTGTTCCGGAAAATACACGATAGCGAAACGTAAATACACTAAAGGCTTTTATGTAAGCAGAAGCGCAGGCAATAAAACAACTACTCATGAAATTGCGGACGTAAAAAAATCAAACACTTCCGAAATTGTATCAACAGAAATTGTAACAAATACAAAACCTGCAGATCTGGCTCCCGCATTAAAAGAAGTTTCGCATGATCAGAACAAAAGTACCATGGAGCAAACTTTGCCAAATAAAACTGTTCATTTCAACAATGCCATCTCAAAAAGTTTATACGCTTCAAGCAATTCTGAAGTTGTAAAACAGCAGATCACCTTTAAAAAACTTGAGATCTCTGCTAATTCATCAAAACAATCGAGTAAAAAAAGCAGTGATACAGATCTCATCATCCAGGTTATTCTTGCTCTATTTCCTATCCTATGTTTGATCGCAGTTTATTTGCATGATGGCAAGTCCATTACTTTAAATTTCTGGATAGACCTGCTACTTCATCTTACCGTTATTGGCGAAATTATCTTTGCCCTACTTGTTGTATTGGATGTTGTAAATCTTGCTTAAAATCAACAAGTTACAGCTTAGCGTATTTTAACATTTAAACCCAGAATTTATTCTTAACTTTATAACATAATTAAAAACCACATCATGAAAAAAGCATTATTAATGTTAGCATTTACCGGTTTAATGGCTGGTACTGCTTTCGCACACAACGGTGACGATAAAGACAAAGCAAAAACCAAAAAAGAATGCTGCAAAAAGAGCGATGCTAAAGCTTGTGCAGGTGAGAAAAAAGAATCATGCGACAAAGGTGAAGCAAAAGCTTGCTGCAAGAAAAAAACTGAGGCTAGCAATGAAACTAAGCCTACAGAGCAACCAAAGAGCAACTAATTACGTAGTTTAATTTTTTAAAAGGCTGTCAATATATTTTGACAGCCTTTTTTATTTTACTTAGCTTTAAACTTTTAAAACTGCAGAGTGTATATTAATCATGCAAGGTACAGAGGTTCAAATACCCGATTTCATTTTAGGATCAAACATTTCAGATGATCTGAAACAAATAGCCCAAAAGGTCATAAACGATCAACGTATTTCATTTGAGGATGGCGTTACATTGTATAAGAAAGGGTCTTTAGGGTTTGTTGGCTCGTTGGCCAATTTGATCAGAGAAAGAAAAAGTGGCAACAAGGTCTATTTCAATCACAACTTTCATGTGGAGCCTACCAATGTATGTGTATACTCTTGTTCATTCTGCTCCTACTCCCGCTTGATCAAACATCGCGACCAAGGTTGGGAATTAAGCGTGGAGCAGATCCTGGATATCATTAAGAAATACGACAGGCAGGCAGTTACCGAAGTGCATATTACAGGCGGCGTTGTACCAAAGCAAGATCTGGCATTTTATACTGAATTATTCAAGCAGATCAAAGCACACCGCCCTGAACTTCACATCAAGGCACTAACACCCGTTGAATTCCACTATATCTTTAAGAAGGCCAAAGTAACTTATGAAGAAGGTCTTAAGATCCTGAAGGATGCCGGCCTGGACAGTTTGCCGGGAGGTGGAGCAGAGATCTTCGACAAAGACATAAGAGATCAGATCGCAGGAGGAAAATGCAGCGCCGAAGAATGGCTTCAGTTGCATGAGATATGGCATGGTATGGGCAATTTTTCAAATGCTACCATGTTGTATGGACATATTGAAACGTTTGAACATCGTGTTGATCACATGAATCGATTGAGAGAACTTCAGGACAGGACCAATGGCTTCAATGCATTTATTCCTTTGAAGTTCAGGAATAAGGACAATCAAATGGCTCATGTTCCTGAAGTAAGTGTTATTGAAGATCTTAGAAATTACGCCATCAGCAGAATATATCTGGATAATTTCCCTCACATAAAAGCTTACTGGGCCATGATCGGCAGAAGTACAGCTCAATTGGCCTTGAATTTTGGTGCAGATGACCTGGATGGTACAATTGATGACACCACCAAAATATACAGCATGGCTGGCTCAGAAGAACAAAATCCTAAATTGACCACTGATCAGTTGGTGGATCTCATTAAGGCTGTTGGCAGAACACCAGTGGAAAGAGACACACTTTACAATGTGGTAAAGACATATTAACATTAGAAAGGTGTTAATTTTTTTAGCGTACCCTTAGGTATTTCTTTTAACTCCCTAAATTTGCGGCAAATATTTCATTGTCATGAAGAAACTATTATTGATCCTATTCTCCGGAGCATGCTTAAACTCAGTAGCGCAAGATGCTTCAAGTAATGAACAGAAAAAGGCAGATGTTACCTTAAAGGATACCTGTTGGAAAATCGCAGGATTCTTCGGTTTAAACGCCAGTCAAACGGCATTAAGCAACTGTCAAGGGGGAGCACAGGATAACGTAGCTCTTAATACGATCTTTAATGGTGAACTTACCTACAAGAAAAATAAAATGATTTGGATGAACAAATTGGATGCCCAATATGGTTTAATAAAACCAGGTGAAGCCAAATTGTTCAGAAAGAATATCGATCAGCTATTTGCACTTTCCAAACTAAACATCAATGCATTTGCGAAACACTGGTATTACGCGGCACAAGCGGATTTTCGTTCACAATTGGCTCCTGGTTACAATTATGTAGGCGATAGCATCTCAGGCATGGCAACCTCTGACTTCCTTTCCCCTGCATACATTCAGTTAGCACTTGGTATCGATTATAAGCCGGCGCCTTACCTTTCAGCCTTTGTGGCACCGGTTGCAGGTAAGATCACAATGGTGAATCGTCAATACCTGGCAGATGCCGGCGCATTTGGTGTTGATAAAGCAACTTATGATAATTCAGGCAACCTTGTAACACCGGGAAAAAGGGCCAGAATGGAATTTGGAGGAAGAATGGTGATCAAGTTCAAGAAGGATATTGTTAAAAATGTGAACCTCGATTCTTATCTCGATCTTTTCTCTAATTACATGAACAAACCAGAGAATATTGACATCATCTTTAATAACCTACTTACCTTTAAGATCAACAAATATTTTACCGCCAATGTTATTTCACAAATGCTTTACGATGACGAGATCATTATAAAATACGACTGGAATAAAGATGGCAAATACGATCATGAGAACGACATCAACGGACCACGTTGGCAAGTGATCTCTACCTTCGCCATCGGCTTTGGTTATAAGTTTTAAGGTGTAATAAAAATTAACTAATTTAAACCAACCATTTCGGTTGGTTT
>DAISHL010000184.1:0-4960 GCA_036822555.1 Bacteroidota bacterium
AATAACAATGAAGCCTTGCTCATTGGTAATTTCATTGCAGATCATGTGAGAGGGAACGAACGCAGCTCCTTTGATGCTTCCATTAGAGAAGGAATTCGTTTGCATAGGAGCATTGATAGTTTTACCGATCAGCACCCCCTTTTTCAATAGAGCAAACGTATTTTCTACGATGGCTTTGAAAGATACAGTGGTGTGCTGGTTGACATTTACTATGATCACTTACTGGCCAAAGACTTCAATACGCATTCAGAAGTACCCCTCGAACCATTTACACAACAAGTTTACGATGTGTATGTAAAACATAAAGACATTTTACCATTCAACAGCGAACGTTTTTTAGGGTATTTTCTGGAGAACGACATATACAATGCCTATAGTAAAGAAGAAGGTATCGAAAAAGTATTATTTCATCTATCTCACAGGATCAAGCACGGCACCATGCTTAATGAGTCCATTGTGCACTTCAGAA
Organism: Bacteroidota bacterium; assembly: GCA_036822555.1. Lineage (GTDB taxonomy): Bacteria > Bacteroidota > Bacteroidia > B-17B0 > Aurantibacillaceae > Aurantibacillus. Next base: position 470 of record DAISHL010000184.1, read on the forward strand.
ACAACCGCAATGAGTTCAACGATTACTTCAGTAAGTTCATTGAAGAATTGAAAAGAGAGTTCATAAAATAGTTCAACATATTCTCCCCTATCCATTTCAAACAAATATACCCCGCACTTTTTAAAATTGTAGGTCTTCTAATGCAGTATTTTATACTGACCACGTACAGAACCACTTTTATACACCTAAAACATTATAGCACGATCTCATCTATGCTCTGAAACATATTTGTGTATCTTTGCGAAGCATGAAAAAAACTGTTTACATTTTATCTTTTATACTCGGTCTTGTCATCACAGGCCATTCGCAACATAAGTATTACCGAGAACTTAATGACTCCATTTTAAAGGTCATCACAACAGATACTTTTGGCGTAAAGATCAAAGAGACAGATCCTTTGTTCAAATACAAACACTATTTCAATTATGTATTGAGTTTTTATCCGAAGCTTGAATACAAAACTATTTATGTTCAATCTTCAAAAAGTAAAAAACAAGCGAGTATAAGTTCCAAAGGCATGGCTGCCCTTACAGCACCTGAACAAAGGGAATATTCTTTATGTGTGAGCACAAAACTACCATCACATTTAGACACTGTCACATTTGAAAATCTTAGCGTTGATGCACGTTTAGGCCTTATCAGCAAACAAATAGGGATGTTAGACGTATACAGTAAAAGCTGTTTCTTTGAGATCATTGGACTATATTTTAAGAAACGTAATAGCAACAAGGAACTGAACAAGGATGTGAATTTGAGTGTGATCGAAGCCGGACTAGGCCATCAATTAGCTGATCTTACCAATGAAATGCTTGACAAACTTCTGATCGATTATTGGCGAGATAAAAAAGCCTACAAAAAGTATTATACAAAAAACACAAAACACCTGATGAGCAGTGATGCCATCAGAACCTACATGAACGATTATCCTGTGTATTTACAGAACTCTTACAAATAAGATCTATTAATGATTTTCTTTGAATACCTTGTTCAGGCTCTTTAGTAAAAAGAATAATAGCGTAGCTGCAAACATCAATAGAACAAAATTCAACACAAAGTAATTGGCCTTATTGTCAAATTTGTCCCAGTTCTTTGCAAGCACGCCACTCAACTTATTGCCAATAGATGTGGCCAAACTCCAGCCGCCCATCATTAATGCCGTTAAACGTAATGGTGAGAGCTTTGACACCATGGACAGTCCCATTGGACTCAAACACAACTCACCTATGGTTATAACCCCATAACTGGCAATGAGCCAACAAGGACTTGCTTTTTGCATTCCATTATCGGTCACATACACTGCTGCAACCATTACAAGTGTTGACAAGGCGCTGATCAATAAACCATAAGCGATCTTTGTACCTGTGGTAGGTTCCTTGCCTTTTTTACGAAGTGCTGCAAAGAACATAATGAGCAATGGTGTTAAGGTAACCACAAAGAATGGATTGATACTCTGGAACAGCTCCGTATTGAATAGATACACATGCTCTCCTTTTTTAGGATACTTGTCTACATCCAGATTTTTAAAATACGGCGGATAATCCTCACATTTTATTGGTTTACCGTCTGCATCCTTGATCCTTCTGAATTGTTCATCCAATTGATCGCGTTCCTTGTTCTCTGCTTTTAACTCCTCAGTTTGTTCAAGTGGCTTGATCACATGAGCCAACTCGTGTGGTGCCTCTCTGTCGGTATAATACTCTGCGTAAGTTGTTAATGCTGTTCCGTTTTGTTTGAATACCGCCCAAAACAAGATCACAATAAAGAATATCGTGAACATGGTCTTTAAGTTTGGCTTCTCAGATTCTTCGGCATTCTTATAAATGGTATAATAAAAATAGATCACAGGGATACAGGCCATGAAAAACGCATCTGTACTATCGCTACCCATGATGCTTCCAGGAATGATCCAGCCAACAATTCCGCAAACCAATGCAACGCCAAGCACAGCAGTAAAACGCATCAATAAAGGTTTATCTTCCGGCTTAGGCTCTTTTCTTACATCCACATGCTTGTAATGTTTGCTGCCCGCTAAAAAGGTGATCACACCAATGAACATACCAATGCCTGCTGCAGTAAATGCACCGCCCCATCCGTATTTGTTGCGCATATAGGCTGCCACAAAATTGCAGATAAGTGCGCCGGCATTAATGCCCATGTAAAATATATTGTACCCAAGATCCTTTTTGGATTTGTATTGCGGATCGTTGTAGAGATTCCCTAACAAGGTAGATATATTGGGTTTAAAGAAACCATTCCCGAAGATCATGACCACCAGGGCTGTATAAAAGGCCCATTTCTCATGTACTCCAAGTAAAATATAACCAATGCCCATAAGTATACCACCCAGGGTGATCGAGAATCTGTAACCTAATTTAAGATCGGCAAGCAAGCCTCCCATGAATGGCGTAAGGTATACCAAGGCAATGAATGTGCCGTAAATATCAGCGCCAACAGAATTATCCCAGCCCCAACCACCATCTTCGGTAGGCTTGGTCATGTATAGCATAAAGATGCCTATCATGAGGTAATACCCAAAACGTTCCCAAAATTCAGTGAACACAAGATATGGCAGTCCCGAAGGATATTTTCTTTCTTTACTCATAATTCAATTTGGTTAAAGATAGGAAATGGAAACCAAACATCCATCAATAAAAAATCCCCTGATTGCTCAGAGGATCTTTCATGAATCATTAACTGTTTAATTTTTAATCTGCTAAAACGATCACATTGTTGTTCTTCACTTCTGCAACGCCACCTTTGATCACAAATTCTTTTTTATCGTTGCTTTCTTCGATCACTTCAATTTTACCAGCCTTTAATGTACTGAGCATTGCCGCGTGATTATTTAACACACCAAAGCTTCCTTCGGCACCAGGAAAAATTGCTGATTTCACTTGGCCTTCGTAAACTTTTTTATCTGGTGTTATTATTTCTAGTTTCATTTTATTTGATTTTAGATTTAAGAAAGTAGATTTAAGAAGTATAATAAATCTTAAATCTACAATCTAACTTCTTACTTCGACTCTGATAAGATCTTCTTACCTTTTTTGATCGCTTCTTCAATTGTACCAACAAGGTTGAAAGCTGCTTCAGGATACTCATCTACTTTACCATCCATGATCATGTTAAATCCTTTGATGGTCTCTTCGATTGGCACCAATACACCTTTTAAACCGGTAAACTGCTCAGCAACGTGGAATGGCTGAGACAAGAAACGCTGAACACGACGAGCGCGGTGAACGATCAACTTATCTTCTTCACTTAACTCATCCATACCTAAGATGGCAATAATATCCTGTAATTCTTTATAACGTTGTAAGATACCTTTTACGCGTTGAGCACAGTTGTAATGAGCTTCACCGATAACAGCAGGACTTAAGATACGTGATGTTGAATCCAATGGATCAACCGCAGGATAGATACCTAACTCAGCGATCTTACGACTCAATACTGTTGTAGCATCTAAGTGAGCAAATGTTGTTGCAGGAGCCGGGTCAGTTAAGTCATCGGCAGGTACGTATACCGCTTGTACCGATGTAATTGATCCTTTTTTAGTTGAAGTGATACGCTCTTGCATGGCACCCATTTCAGTTGATAAGGTTGGTTGGTAACCTACCGCTGAAGGCATACGACCTAATAACGCCGATACCTCAGCACCTGCCTGTGTGAAACGGAAGATGTTATCAACGAAGAATAAGATATCTTTACCCTGACCTGAACCATCTCCGTCACGGAAATATTCAGCCATGGTCAATCCTGATAAAGCAACACGTGCACGTGCTCCCGGAGGCTCGTTCATCTGACCGAACACCAAGGTAGCCTTTGAATCAGCTAGAGCTTTGGTATCTACTTTTGATAGATCCCATCCGCCTTTTTCCATGCTGTGTTTGAATTCTTCACCATATTTAATTACGTCTGATTCAATGAACTCACGTAATAAGTCGTTACCCTCACGAGTACGCTCACCTACACCTGCGAACACGGATAGACCAGAATAAGCTTTTGCAATGTTGTTTACCAATTCCATGATCAATACGGTCTTACCTACACCGGCACCACCGAACAGTCCGATCTTACCACCGTTTGCGTAAGGCTCGCGCAAGTCGATACCCTTGATGCCTGTGTAAAGGGGCTCGGTGCTGGTAGCCTACGGCGACCGGTGTTGCGACCATGCGCCGCGCTCGCTGGGGACGGGTGGCAGTCCGGCGCGCACTTCAACTTGCCACATCTTGACCATCGAAGGCTGCGGATGTCACCAGTGGATTTCGGGCTCAGCAGCGTGACAAGAAGACGAGGCGCCGACCTCTCGCGGGCATGCTGGGCATTTTCTTTGCTGACGTTGTGCTCTTGCGCTGCTTACCCGTCTGTCGTTGTGCGTGTAGAGTCGTGGAGCAGGGTGATACGAGACGGGGCGCCAAGCTTGCAGGCGGAGCAGGCGCGAGGTTCGGGCTTGACCAAGCGAGTCAGAGATGTCAACAGTACCGAGATGAC
>DAISHL010000185.1:0-4957 GCA_036822555.1 Bacteroidota bacterium
AATCTTCTTGATGTAATGAGCGCTGGCATAAATGCCAATGTTCTCGAATATCCTTGCAGGTATGGTGTCAGTGGCTGTAATTACGGGCGGGTAGATCCCTGTATTGAAACTGGGGCCGCCATAAAAAGCAATGTTCTTTTTTTCATCTTCGATCCTGTAACCATAGCCAAGATGAATGTTGATATTGTTATTGGAAAGAAAAGCATCACCACTCATTAGCACTCCAGCCTGAAATTTTTGTCTTTTGATATGGAAATTGTAATCAATACCAATGATGGCTTGTTCTTTGGTTCTGATGGTTGAATAGATATAGCCACCACCTGCAGTTAAGTAATTATTGTGTATCCTGTAACGTTTATCCATCCAAATAAGCTCATCTAACCTGTTGTATTTGCCGGTGTCTTTTTGGGCAGATACCATTAGGTTGATCAGGCTTAATATAACTATGACAGGGAATTTTCTCACACCAAAAACGGATTGCTTACCCTTTCTCTGCCAATTGTGGTTGATGGGCCATGGCCACTGTACACAATAGTGTCATCACCTAAAGGGAATAATTTTTTCTTGATAGAATTAATAAGTGTATCATAGTCGCCCATCGGAAGATCGGTGCGGCCAATGCTGCCGTTGAATAACACGTCTCCGGCAATGGCCACTTTCTGACCTTTTTGGGTTTCGTGATAGAAGGTGATACTTCCGGGAGAATGACCTGGCGTATGGATACAATTCAAACTGATCTCTCCAATGGTAATGGTATCACCATCTTTTATATAACTTGAGGGCATGGGCGATGGTTCACAATTTAAGCCATACATGTGGGCTGTTTGCATCATGCCTTCAATAAAGAAAAGATCGGCCTGATGAACTTCCGGCAATAATCCATATTCCTCCGAAATAAAGCTGTTTCCCATGATGTGATCGATGTGGGCATGGGTCAACAAAAGTCTTTGTAGTTTAAGATCGTTCTCTTCAATAAATCGTTTGATCATTTGATTTTCCAAACGCGTTGAATTTCCCGGATCAATAATGGCAGCAACGCCATTGCTATCCCATATGAGATAGGTGTTTTGTTGAAATGGATTTACGGTGAAGGATTTCAATTTGAACATGATCAAAGATACAAATTATTGATGGGATGTTTCAGCAGAATAGTGTCTGTTTCAAGATGAGTTCGTTTTTTCCGACCTCAATGATATTAGCGCCTGTTCTTTTGCCTTTCATGAATGAACCAAAGGAATCGCCATAGTTCAAAGCATTTGCAGCAATGGATGTAAGCCCTTTCAGTGTCAGTGTCAGTTCATTGGTCTCTTTGTAAAAGCAATTTGCATCTTTAAGAAGATCAAGATCAAGGTTGCTTGCAAGCGAATCTGTACCGAAACAGATCTGCTGAGTGTATTTTAGCATTGTAGCATAATCCGGCATTTTTCCTTCGATATAGAGGTTGGCCCTTGGACATGTGCACCAGAATAGTGTACTGTTGCTCAATGCAAGATCTTCTTCGGTTGTGTATGTATTATGAACCAGTATATTGTGTTTGCTTTGAAGAAAATTCTTGTAAGACTCTAAACTACTTTTGAAATTCGGAGTGAACCATGAGATATCAAGATTCAGGAATTTGTATAGGTCGCGGAACTGGCTTTGCGTTCCACTCATGAATTTATCCTCTTCAGCGCTTTCCTGGTTGTGAATTGAGAACGGCATACTTCGGATATGATCATGTTCCGAAATGGCTGCAATGAGTTCGGTTGAAGTGCTGTAGGGAGCATGTGGAGCAAAACTGGCTCTGATGCCCAGGTTCATAGCCTCATTCAGCAGGATATTCCCATAATGCAAGATGTCGTTCTTTCTTTTCGGATCCAATCCAATCAACTCTATGAATGAATGGTAAGTGATCTTACTTGCAGATTTCAATTGAAAACTGGAATTGGTATTGCATATATCCCCTACTGCAACAATACCTCTTGAACGCATGTATTTATCCGCATTTACCTGGGCCTCCATTTGTGTCTCTAGGCTTGCTTTATTGCGTGTGGAAATGATACCTTTTGCGAATTCGATCAATCCTGTTTGTTGGGGGATGGCATTATGCAGATGACTTAATTCAAGGTGACAATGGGCATTGATAAATCCCGGCGTAAGAGTGCCACCCGTCATCTCTACCTTGGTTGGATCAATATTAGAAACATTACCAAAATCAACAAATGTGCCATCGTCCTCAAAAACCGCAATATCAGCGCCTTTAAGAAATTCTGTACCGGTAAAGATCTTATCAGGGGCAATGAATCTCATTAAACAAATTTAGTTATTTAAAGGTTAGTTTGGTATCTTTACGGGTCATTCATGGCTAAAAAGAACATACGTGTATTAACGCTTGAACAGATCACTGGATTGTTCAAAGATCTGAACGAGCCTGCCTTTAGGGCCAAGCAATTGTATGATTGGCTATGGAACAAACGTGCCATTGATTTTGATGAGATGACCAATTTCTCAAAAGCCTTGAGAGATAAGCTGAAGGAGCAGTTCGAGATCCATGCAGTGGAGATCCATGATCTGCAGGTGAGCAGCGACAAAACAATCAAGTGTGCCATGAAACTACATGATAATTATGTGGTGGAAAGTGTATTGATCCCTCAGGGTGAGCGAATGACAGCATGCATTTCCTCGCAGGTAGGATGTAGTCTTACCTGTAAATTCTGTGCAACTGCCAAGTTAAAACGCATGAGGAATTTAACAGCAGATGAGATCTACGATCAGGTGGTGTTGGTAAAGAATACGGCCATGGAACGATACAAACAGCCTTTGACCAACATCGTATATATGGGAATGGGTGAGCCCTTGCTGAATTACAATGAGATGATGTTGTCGGTTGACAAGATCACCAATCCAAAGGGATTAGGTATGTCGCCAAAACGGATCACTGTTTCAACGGCCGGTGTGGCAAAAATGATCAAGAAACTGGGTGATGACGGTGTAAAGTTCAACCTGGCCTTATCGCTGCATGCTGCCAATGATGAGAAGCGAAATCAATTGATGCCGATCAACGAAACAAATTCACTTGAAAATTTAGCAGAGGCGCTGAATTATTTTTATGATAAAACAGGAACGCGTTGCACATTTGAATATATAGTGTTCAGAGATTTCAATGACAATACAAAGGATGCCCTTGAATTGGTTGATTTCAGCAAGAAAGTAAAAAGCAAAGTGAACATCATTGAATATAATCCAATTGATGGAGGTGAGTTCAAGCAAACCACACCCGAACGATTGGCAAATTTCGTGAAGGTATTGGAAGATACCGGTGTTATTGTAAATGTGCGAAGGAGCAGGGGAAAGGACATTGATGCTGCATGCGGGCAATTGGCAAATAAGAACAAGCTTGCGGTTATTGAGTATAAATAAAGCCTTATGTTTATTGAATTTTTAGTGATATCTTAGAGAAGACGTGTCGAGCACAGTAAATAAAATAAAGCAACCCATTGCTGAACATATGGAGGCCTTTGAAGAAAAATTCAAAGAGTCAATGAAGAGTTCTGTGCCATTGCTTGACAAGATCACAACCTACATAGTAAAAAGAAAAGGCAAGCAAATAAGACCAATGTTTGTTTTCTTGAGTGCGAAATGCCTGGGAGAGATCAATGAGAGTTCATACAGGGCGGCCGCACTGATAGAGTTGTTGCATACAGCTACATTGGTGCATGATGATGTGGTGGACGACAGTAACGAGCGCCGCGGTTTTTTTAGCGTGAATGCGCTATGGAAGAACAAGATCGCGGTGCTGATAGGGGATTTTCTTCTCTCAAAAGGTTTGCTGCTAAGCTTAGAGAATAATGATCATCGCTTATTGCAAGTAGTAAGCAATGCTGTGAGGGAGATGAGTGAAGGAGAATTGTTGCAGATTGAAAAGGCGCGCCGACTGGATATCTCTGAGGAGATCTATTTTGATATCATCACAAAAAAAACAGCCACACTTGTAGCAGCCTGCTGTGCCTGTGGTGCTGTGTCGGTGAATGCCGATGAGAAAATGATACAGACCTTTAAGGAGTTTGGAACGCTCACAGGAATTGCATTTCAGATAAAGGACGATCTGTTCGATTTTGGAACGGATGAGTTGATCGGAAAGCCAACAGGCATAGATATCAAAGAAAAAAAGATGACGCTTCCTTTGATATATGCATTAAACAACAGTACGTATCTGGAGAAGCGCAGGATCATTAATATTATAAAGAACCACAATAACGAAAGCGATCAGGTTAAAAAGGTCATTGAATTTGTGATCTCGAAGGGTGGATTGGAATATGCCAATACCATTATGAATCAATACAAAGACAAAGCTTTGGCTCTGCTGTCGGGTGTTCCCGCATCCCCTGCCAAGGAAAGCCTTGAGGCTCTAATCAAATATTCAATTGAACGAAAAAAATAAGATCATGAGAACTTTACTTTTTATTGCAGTTTTAGGGTATATTTTCTACTCATGTCAGGGTGGTGAAAAGGAATTAACGGAACAAGAAAAAGCTGTGCAGGATTCATTGAGCAAGGCCCGACAAAAGAGGGTGTCTGCCTCACTTAAGAAATTGAATCCATTATTGATCTTACCTCCTGATAGCGAATATACCGGTGATTACATCGATAAATATCCAAATGGAATTGTAAAGTACCGTGGCTATTTCAGATTTGGTCAGAGACATGGTCAATGGGTGTCGTTTTACAACAGTGGCATACCATGGAGCGAACAGCATTACGACAAAGGTTTGAGGCATGGTCCGAATATCGTGTATTACGAGAACAGCAAGATCAGATATGCAGGTAATTATAAGAACGATAAACGTGATAGTATCTGGACGTTCTATGATAGTGTTGGTACAAAAATAAAAGAGATCTTATACAAAGAAGATAAGGAATTGCCGATGCCGAAGCATCCATAAGTAAATAATAAAAGCCTCAGAATCTCTGAGGCTTT
>DAISHL010000186.1:0-4930 GCA_036822555.1 Bacteroidota bacterium
TGCCATAAACCCATTAAGCTTTATCCATTATTCTAACAATCAACTTTACCACCAATCATCAACAATTAAACTGGTTAAAAAGGAATTAATGGCCTTCCCTTCCAATGCAGAATTACATACCATAAAAAAAGGTGAGAGCTGGACAATGATCTCCCAAAAGTACAATGTGCCCATAAAGACTCTTGTAGCGCTGAACGGGAGCGCTAAACGCTATTATTTGAGACCAGGCAATCCGCTTCGTGTTCATTAAATAAACTATTGGTCTCCATTGGGAAATCACAGTCTTTTTTCTTAAAATTACCGTTCAATTAAGCCTTTTCGCCTATGGCACAAATAATACCATTTAAAGCAATAAGACCCGTGCCTGACAAGGTACATCTGGTTGCCTCCCGTTCGGTTGACGGATATAATTCAACAGAACTAAAAGAGAAACTTGCAGGCAATCCGTTTACATTCCTGCATGTGATCAATCCCGATTTTGAAGATGGAATAAAAACCAGACCGGGATCAAAAGAAAGACTTCAAAAGGTAAAGAACAGATTTAAATCGTTCGTAAAGGATGATGTGTTTTTTCAGGACTCATTGCCTACTTATTATGTATACCGCCAGATCAAAGAAGGAAATGTATACACAGGCATTATTGCATGCACTAGTATCGACGATTATTTCAACGGAGTGATAAAAATTCACGAACAAACATTGACTCAAAGGGAAGAAAAACTAAAAGAATACCTTGAAGTATGTGAATTCAATGCTGAGCCTGTATTGTTCTGTTACCCCAATGATGTTGAGATCGATCGTATCACTAATGAAGTGATCAGCAACCGTGCAGATTACGATTTCACTACCACTGATAAAGTTAGACATACACTGTGGATCGTGAACGACCCAAAACGGGTTGATCTGCTACAATCGCGCTTCTCTAGCATTCCAAGTATTTATATTGCTGATGGCCACCATCGCTCTGCCTCCTCTGCCCTTCTTGGCAAAAGCAAACGTGATGCATTAAAGAATTACAGCGGCAAAGAGGCCTTCAATTTTTATCTGGGCGTTTTCTTTCCTGAAACACAATTAAAGATATTTGATTATAACCGCGTAGTAAAAGATCTCAATTCTCTTTTACCGGAACAGTTCATTCAAAAACTTGAAAAGAGTTTTAAGGTCACAAAACTCGATGTTGCTGATTTCAAACCGTCAACTAAACATGAGATCTCAATGTACCTGAATAATACATGGTATTCATTAAAGGTGAATGAAGGTATTTATAATCCAAAAGATCCAGTTGGAAGTTTAGATGCGGCTATTCTTACAGAGCAGCTCCTTAGTCCTATCCTTGATATTCATGACCTTAAAACCGATAAGAGAATAGGGTTTATTTCCGGGATCAAAGGCAGTAAAGAACTGAAGAAGGTTGTAGATGAAGGGAAATTTGCAGTGGCATTTTGTCTGTATCCGGTTACCATGGATCATTTGAAATGGATCGCAGACACCAACAACATCATGCCACCAAAATCAACATGGGTTGAACCTAAGATGAGAAGTGGTCTTGTGGTTTACAGTTTTGAAGAATCGAATAAATAAATGTAAATCCATATAATTGATCCTGCATGCCTGTTAAAGAAAACCTTGAACATATAGTTAAGGAATTGCCTAAGGAGGTTACTCTAATAGCTGTTTCAAAAACAAAACCCATCGAATTGCTCATGGAAGCCTATAAGGCGGGCCATAGAGATTTTGGCGAGAATTATGTGCAAGAACTTACAGAGAAGCAAGCCTTATAGCCAAATGATATACGCTGGCATTTCATTGGCCATTTGCAAAGCAACAAAGTTAAGTACATTGCACCTTTTGTGCATTTGATACATGGTGTTGATAGCCTAAAGCTTTTGAAAGAGATCAACAAAGAAGCCAAAAAGAACAACCGCATAATTTCATGTCTGCTTCAGATACATATTGCCGATGAATAAACTAATTTCGGTTTCAGTATAGAGGAAGCGGAACAACTATTAAAAAGCAGCGAGCTAACGGCATTGACCAATACACGTGTTATAGGATTGATGGCCATGGCCTCTAACACAACTGATCAGCAAAAAATCAGGAACGAATTCAGATCAGTGATGAACTTAAGTGCGAAGTTCCCTGACCTAAAGGTACGAAGCTATGGAATGAGCAGTGATTATACCATTGCGATCGAAGAAGGAAGTACAATGGTTCGCATTGGCAGCAGCATTTTCGGAGAACGTAATTATTCCAAATGAGCGGTGAACTAATTGCTATTTTAACTACTATTTGTTGGAGCATTGGGATCTTTCCGTTCACTGAAGCATCAAAACGAATAGGAGCGGCGGCGGTCAATCAATACCGTTTGCTTATGGCGTGGCTTATCATCTCCATGATCTTGATCTTCTTTTATTCCATGGCTCCCCTTCAATTGTTCAATAAACCCGGATCACAACATTATCTTTTTCTTGGTCTGTCTGGCATCATTGGTTTTACCATTGGAGACTATTGCAGTTTTAGGTCCTTTACATTGCTGGGTCCTAAACTTGGCAGCCTATATACCACCTTTGCCCCCGGAGCTGCGCTTGTTGCTGGTTTTGCCGCACTTAACGAAACGATAAATCTTCCAGGCATCTTAGGCATTACCATCACACTTGCAGGTGTCATTTGGTTAACGCTTTCGAAAAAGGATAAACTTGCAGCAGAAAAGGCAGGTTTTAAAAGGGATCGCAAAGGTATTCTTCTTGGGGTTATTGGTGCCTTGTGTCAGGGAACAGGATTAGTGCTTTCTAAATTAGGGATGGATGCAGAAACAGACAAACTTGAGACCATTCATGCCGTATGGATTCGTTTGATGTTTGCATTTGCAATGGCTTTTCTGATCTCCATGGTAACTAAAAACTTCCTTCGAAATTCAAAACCTGTATTGACCAATCAGAACAATGCAATACCCTTTATGCTGTTGGGTACGTTGTTTGGACCTATTGCAGGTGTAACCCTATCTTTACTTGCCATCCAAAAAATGGAAGTAGCCGTTGCACAAACCATCTTTGCATTATTGCCAATTATGGTGCTTCCAATGAATTTACTTATTTACAAAGAAAAGATAACCCTCCAATCTGTTCTCGCCTGTTTTGTAGCAATACTTGGAGTGGTGCTGCTAATCTGGAGAAACGACATCTTATGAAACCCTTGATCACACCACATACTACTTTAAGCGACACTAAGCGCATCATTAAATGCGTTGAAAAAGATCATGGCATTGTCAACGAAATCATAAAGCATTTCAATGATGCTGATCAACGTATTGTAATGCGCGCCACATGGACCCTTCTGCATCTCTCGTTCGCACATCCTGAACTTGTTGAGCCTAAATTTGGTGAGCTTCTAAAATTACTGAGATCACCAAATACACAAACCGGTGCCATCAGAAATTGTATTAGGATATTTACAGTGTGTAATATTCCTGAGCGCTATTCCGCAGAGATCTTCGACCTGTGCATGTCTTATTTAAAGAATAACATTATGCCGCACGCCGTGAGGGCCTTTGCCATAAACACCTTATGCATTCTGTGCAACTCCTATCCTGAACTCTCACATGAGGTAAAACTTGTACTGAATGAACTTAAGAAATATCCACAGGCTCCATCCATTCAGGTTTGGTTGCGAAGAGCAGATAAGGCTCTTACAAATATCAAACCACAATAAAATAAAAGAGGTTAATTGCATTCAGCACACTAATAGCGATCAATGAATAATTGACCATGTTCATGTTTTGCATGTATACCAGCAAGGTAATGATACTTACAAAAACTCCCAGAAAAATAAGAGGCACAACTCGCCACAATCTATACTCAGAAAGGGATGTGTGAACCATCACCTTGATCTCCTTCTGAAGCAGAAAATCCTTTCCTACATAAAACACTGAATTTGGCAAAGGTGTTTGTATACTTTCACCTACATAGAATTTATAACGTGTATCGTTCTCATCCCATACCGACATAAAACTCACCACTCTTTTTTTATCAACGAATTTGCCATATTCATCAGCATTTGCCTTGGTAACCTTGTGTGGCGTGTATATTGCAGGGCCAAACATACAGAATATCAATTCGCAATACACTAAAATGGATATGATATTAAAGACATTGAGCACCTTGTAACGGCGGGTGCCTTTGAGCTTTTGAACCTGCTTGTAATGCTTTAATCTTTTAAAGGCAATGATCTCTTTTATCTGATCGGAAGTTAATGGAACGCGGCCTTGCTTTTTGTTTCCTTCCAATGGCATTCTAATTTAAATTGATCTTTTTATCAAGAAGATAATTGTTCCTGATGGTGCTATTACGCAAGATCAACTCACCGATAAAGCCTGCAAGGAACATCATGCTGCCAATGATCATGCAAGTAAGAGAAATGTAAAATGAAGGGCGTTGTGTGATCAAACGGGCAGCCTGATGTGTAAATACACAATACAATTTATGCGCCCCAAGATAGAATGCAAATGCAAAACCCACCAAAAACAACAATGTACCTACAAGGCCAAAGAAGTGCATTGGACGTTTTCCGAACTTAGATAGAAAAGTAATGGTCATCAGATCTAAAAAACCATTGATGAATCGGATCCACCCGAATTTACTCACGCCGTATTTACGAGCCCTGTGCTGAACTACTTTTTCACCGATATTGGTAAACCCTGCAGATTTGGCCAAAACAGGTATGAATCTGTGCATCTCCCCGTATACCTCAATACTCTTCACAACCTCTCTTTTATAGGCCTTTAAACCACAATTCATATCATGCAGTTTTATGCCGCTCATTTTACGAGTTGTGTAGTTATAAAGCTTGCTGGGGATATTCTTTGTTAGTGCATTATCAAAACGCTTTTGTTTCCATCCACTCACCAGATCATATCCCTCCTTTACGATCATCC
>DAISHL010000187.1:0-4916 GCA_036822555.1 Bacteroidota bacterium
GTCTTCTTGACCTAAGTAAACGCAAAAAGAGTGCCAGAGGTTGAGCAAAATATATTTTTTTTGTAATGAATTTACGAGTATATTTGTACTCGTAATATAAAAGTATGTAGTGAGGGGACCTAAAGTCCCCTCTTTTATTGAATAAAAATTTTGATCACAAAAGAACAAATACTGGAAATTGCTAAGACACACCTGGACGGAACAGATAAGTTCATTACCAAGTGCAATGTTGGACCAGGCAATCATATCGAAGTATTGATTGATGGTGATTCGGCAGTACAGATCTCAGACTGCGTAGATCTGAGCCGACATATTGAAAAAAGTCTAGACCGTGAAAAGGAGGATTTTTCGCTCGAAGTGAGTTCACATGGTGCAACAAATCCATTGGTACATTACCGCCAGTATAAAAAGCACCTGGGCAAGACCTTTGAGGTGAAACTGAATGATCAGAATAAAATTGAGGGTGACCTGATAGAGCTTACCGAAGAAGGTATAACACTATCCTACAAAGTTAGAGAGAATAAACCCGTAGGTAAGGGTAAAATTACCGTTGAGAAAAAAGAAACCATACCATTTAATAACATCAAAGAATCAAAAATTAAACTTAAATTTTAAAAAACAAAGCCATGGAAACCTTAAATCTGATTGAATCGTTTTCGGAATTCAAAGAAACAAAAAATGTTGATCGTGCTACATTAATTAGCATAATTGAAGACGTATTCAGGAACATGCTTGTGAAAAGATACGGAAGCGACAAGAACTTTGATATCATTGTGAATCCTGATAAAGGTGACGTAGAGATCTATAAGAACAGAACCATTGTTGACGACGAATTTGCTGAAGATTCATTCGATTACGATGAGAACAAACACATCAGTTTATCTGATGCAAAAAAGATAGAGCCTGATTTTGAGATCGGTGAAGAAGTTTCAGAAAAAGTAGACTTTGAAGATTTTGGAAGAAGAGCTGTATTGGCCGTTCGTCAGAACCTTGTACAAAAGATCCTTGAACTTGAAAAGAGTGAGATCTACAATAAGTACAAAGAAAAAGTTGGAGACGTTATCACAGCAGAGGTTTATCAGGTTTGGAAAAAAGAGATCATGTTATTGGATGATGAGGGTAATGAATTGATCCTTCCTAAATCAGAGCAGATCCCATCTGACTTCTTCAAGAAAGGTGATACACTTAAAGCAGTAGTATCAAAAGTAGATCTTAAGAATGGTACACCAACGATCATTGTATCACGTACATCTCCTGCCTTCCTTGAAAGATTATTTGAAAATGAGGTTCCTGAGATCTATGACGGATTAATTACCATTAAAAATGTTGTACGTGAGCCGGGCGAGAGAGCAAAAGTGGCTGTAGAGAGTTACGATGACAGGATCGATCCTGTAGGAGCTTGCGTTGGTATGAAAGGATCTCGTATCCATGGTATCGTGCGTGAGTTAAAGAATGAGAATATTGACGTGATCAATTTCACCACAAACCCAAGTTTATTCATTCAACGTGCATTAAGTCCAGCAAAAATAACCACCATTAAAATTGATGAAGATAGCAAGAAGGCAGAAGTATTCTTGCGTCCTGATCAAATTTCACTTGCCATTGGTAAGGGTGGATACAATATTAAATTGGCGGGCAAATTAACAGGTTACGAAATTGATGTATTCCGCGATTCTGATGTGGATGTAGAAGATGTGGATCTGGATGAATTCAGTGATGAGATCGAAGCAGATGTAATTGATAAATTGAAATCAATTGGCTGCGATACAGCTAAATCAGTATTGGAATTGAGCGATTCAGAGATCTGCAGACGTACAGGATTAGATGAGGATACAGTAGCTGAAGTACGTGAAGTATTGGCTTCTGAATTCGAAGACTAATAAGCAAAGCAGTTAGGCACCTGCTTTAAAAAAGCCTGATTTTATTAAGTAACTACAAAGAAAGTAAAAACAAAATATGTCAGAAGGAACAAAAACACTTCGATTAAGTAAAGTAGCTAAGGAATTCAATCTTTCGCTCGCAAAGATCATTGAATTCTTAGGCACTAAAGGCTTTAAGGTTGAGAACAACCCTAATGCCAAGATCGGAGATGAAGAGTACTCACATTTGCTTAAGGCATTCTCTACTGATAAATCTGCCCGTGAAGAGGCAGAACAGGTATCACAAACGATCACGAAGATCAAACGTGAAACCATTGTTTTGGATGATGTAAAAAAATCCAAGAAGAATGAAGAGGAAGTCAAAGAAATCGTGATCACTGATCTTACCTTACCTAAAACAAAAGCTGAAGAAACCGCTGTTGAAAGCAAGAAGACCAAAAAGGCCAGCGAAGAGCCTGAAGTTGTAAAACAAGAGGTGGAAGCAGTTGAAGGACCAAAGGTGTTAGGCAAACTGGATCTTGATTCTTTGAACTTGAAAACTAAGCCTGATAAAAAATTAAAGAAGGAAGAAGAGAAAGAAGAAAAATCGGCAAAAGGAAAGAAGAAAAAAACAGAAGAAACTGCAGAACAAATTGCTGAACCAGTTCAAGCCAAAGAAACTGAGGTGGTTATCGAACCTAAAGAGGAAGTTCAAATTGAGCACATTGAAACTAAATTTGAAAAATTAGAAGGCCCTAAGATCCTAGGAAGAGTTGAACTTCCTGTTGCAAAAGACAACAGTAAGAAAGGTGAAAGTGCATTTTCAGCAGAAAAGAAAAAGCGTAAACGCATCAAGAAAGGGTTAAGTGAGGAAGAGATCAAAAAGGTAGGAACCGAGCAAGCGAAGATCGCTAAGGAAAGAGCCAAGGAAAAATATGGCGACCCTAAACAAAAGAAACCCGGATACTCTCAACAATCCAAGCCACGTCATGAGCTTACTGAAGAAGAGATCCAGGCACAGATCAAAGAAACACTTGCACGCTTAAGTGAAAAAGGTTCAAAATCCAAATCCTCTAAGAACCGCCGTGATAAACGTGATATCGTTCGCGAAAGAATGGCGGAGCAACAGGAACAAATTGATGCTGAAAAGAAGATCCTGAAGGTTACTGAATTCGTATCTGCCAACCAGTTGGCTACAATGATGAATGTACCTGTGAATCAGATCATCGCCACATGTATGAGTTTGGGATTGTTCGTGTCGATCAACCAACGTTTGGATGCTGAAACCATAGCCATTGTTGCAGAAGAATTCGGATTTAAAACTGAATTCGTTTCTGCAGAAGTTGTGGAAGCCATTGAAGAAAAAGAAGAAGATAAACCTGAAGATAACACACACCGTCCTCCTATCGTTACCATCATGGGTCACGTTGATCACGGTAAAACCTCATTGTTGGATTACATCCGTAAGGCCAATGTTGTTGCCGGCGAGGCGGGTGGTATCACTCAGCACATTGGTAGTTACAATGTGAAGTTAGAGAATGGTAAATCCATCACTTTCCTTGATACTCCTGGTCACGAGGCCTTTACGGCAATGCGTGCCCGTGGTGCGGCAGTAACAGACATTGTTATTATTGTGGTGGCTGCCGATGACAGTGTGATGCCTCAGACTAAAGAAGCTATCAATCACGCACAGGCTGCAGGTGTACCAATGATCATTGCCATCAATAAAATTGATAAACCGGGTGCAAATCCGAACAAGATCCGTGAGGACCTTGCGAACCTTAACATTCTTGTTGAAGAATGGGGAGGTAAATATCAGTCAGCTGAAATATCTGCGAAGGCAGGTACCAATGTTGACCTTCTATTAGAAAAAGTATTGCTGGAGGCAGAGATCCTTGACCTTAAGGCAAATCCTAAAGTAAGAGCTACAGGTACTGTGATCGAGGCTAAGTTGGATAAAGGAAGAGGTCACGTTGCGGATATCATTGTACAAAAAGGTACGTTGAAGATCGGGGATATTATAGTTGCAGGATGTTATAGTGGTCGTGTAAAAGCAATGACCAATGAAAGAGGCTTACCTATCAAGGAAGCCGGACCGTCTATTCCGGTTCAATTGCTTGGTTTAAATGGTTCTCCTACTGCAGGTGACAAGTTCAATGTAATGAGTGATGAGCGTGAAGCACGTGAACTTGCGAACAAACGTTTGCAATTACAGCGTGAACAAGGTATCAGAACTCAAAAGCATATTACACTTGATGAGATCGGCAGACGTTTGGCTATTGGTGATTTCAAAGAATTGAACGTGATCGTTAAAGGTGACGTGGATGGTTCTATTGAAGCATTATCAGACAGTTTATTGAAACTGTCTACCGATAAGATCGCTGTGAACATCATCCACAAATCGGTTGGTGCTATCAGTGAGAATGACGTAATGCTTGCTTCTGCTTCTAACGCTATCATCGTTGGTTTCCAGGTAAGACCTACAACCAATGCAAGAAAGTTAGCAGAAACAGAAGAGATCGACATTCGCTTATACTCTATCATTTACCAGGCTATTGATGAGATCAAAGCAGCCATGGAAGGAATGCTTGCTCCTGAGTTTGAAGAAAAGATCGTTTGTAACATTGAGATCAGAGAAGTGTTCAAGATCAGTAAGGTTGGAACCATTGCAGGATGTTATGTACTCGATGGCAAGGTTAGCAGAAACACCAAGGTTCGTGTGATCCGTGATGGCATTGTTATCCATCAAGGTGCACTTGGTTCACTTAAACGTTTCAAAGACGATGTGAAAGAAGTTGCAGCAGGCTACGAATGTGGTTTGAACATTGATGGATTCAACGACATACAAGTTGGTGATATCATCGAAGGATACGACATGGTTGAGGTGAAAGCCAAATTATAATCACCAAATTGATTGCTGAATTCTGAATTTATCGTAAATTTGGAGCCGCAAAAAGTTCTTTTAATTTCAACTGAATCAAAGAACAGTTGGGTCTTGGGGGATTAGCTCAGCTGGCTAGAGCGCTTGCATGGCATGCAAGAGGTCACCGGTTCGAC
>DAISHL010000188.1:0-4901 GCA_036822555.1 Bacteroidota bacterium
ACAGGGATATGCAACTCACCAAGGATCTGATCTTTCCTGCCATTGAAAGCATGAAAGAATGTTTGGATGTAATGAATCATGTATTGCCTCAATTACAGGTAAATCAAAACATACTGGATGATCCTAAATACGATTATCTGTTTAGTGTGGAAGAGGTAAATAAATTGGTGTTAAATGGCATGTCTTTCAGAGAAGCGTATCAATTCATAGCCAAGCAAATCGAGCAAGGAAAATTTGATCCGTCAAAGGAGATCACACACTCACATATAGGAAGTATTGGGAACTGATCACTTAGAGTCTTCCACCAGTGTAATTACACCTGCATTATTGATATTTATGGTGTATTTGGCCTTACTTCTTTTTTGCAATGTAATTGTTCCGCTAATGTCGCCGGTAATTTCATTGGTTCCATCCGGCACCATTTTGTATTCTGTGGTAGACACAGAGTTAACTGTACCATAATCGGTTGGCCCTACCTTTACCTTCAACGCCATACCAAAGTTATTGCGTATCCTGATGTCGTTCCTGTTCTTCAAACATGAAGTTTGAGTGAATAGAACAAATACGCTTAATAAGACTATTGAGTAGAGCTTTTTCATACATCTAAATGTACAAAATAAAACAATTGATCACTAATTTAAATACGATACGAACTGATCGAACAAGTATCTGCTGTCATACGGACCAGGACAAGCTTCCGGATGATATTGAACTGAGAATACCGGTTTGTTCTTTATTCTTATACCCTCAATTGTATTGTCATTTAAATTGATATGTGTGGCTTCGATATTTGGGTTGCCATTCACATCTTCAGCCTTAACACTGAAACCATGGTTTTGAGATGTGATCTCACATTTACCGGTGATGATATTTTTTACGGGATGATTGATACCGCGATGTCCGGCATGCATTTTATAGGTAGAGATCCCTTGCGATTCTGCCAGTAATTGATGACCTAAACATATACCAAATACAGGTTTTCCGGTTTCTACGATCTGCTTGATCAAATTGATCTCATCCTTCATCACACTTGGATCACCGGGACCATTGCTCAACATGAAACCAGAAGGGTTAAATTCAAGCATTTCCTTGATACTTGTTTTCATAGGAAAAACCTTCAGATAACACCCTCTTTCAGCAAGAGAACGAAGGATATTCTTCTTTACGCCAAAATCAATTACGGCTACTTTATGCTTTGCATTCTCTTCTCCAAAGAAATATGGGCTTTTGGTGGCCACTTTTGAAGAAAGTTCAAGCCCTGCCATCGATGGAACCTTGGCTAATTTATCTTTAAGTACTGCGATATCGGTAGTTTCAGAAGAAATGATACAATTCATCGCTCCTTTATCTCTAATGTAACGCACAATAGCTCTGGTATCCACATCGCTGATGGCTACAATATTCTGTTTCTCGAAATAATTCTGCAAACTGTCTGTTCCTCGTGGTCTTGAAAATCCTTTATTGAATTTCTTACACACCATCCCTGAGATCTTGATAGAATCACTCTCAACCTCTGAATCATCAACGCCATAGTTGCCTACATGTGTATTGGTCATCACCACAATTTGCCCAAAATAGGAAGGATCTGTGAAGATCTCCTGATAACCGGTCATACCGGTATTAAAACAGATCTCTCCAGTTGTTGTTCCAATCGCACCGGCAGCGCGACCCTCAAAAACTTTTCCGTCTTCTAGTAATAATATGGCTTTAGGGGTAGTTTGATACTTTAATTGCATAATTCAGAAAGGATATTTTCGGGGTTTAAAGTTGCTTAATATTTAGCATTTATCAGCGATTTGTTAATAGGTTTTAATAAATTTGAACCTTGCCAGATGCCGTAATTCCTGACAAATTCATATTTGTTTGACATTCAGCCAAATATTTCTTAGTTTTGCACGAATTTTAAAATCTAAAATTCAACTCCTATGGCTTCATCTTTATACGCTGACAAGTTTGTCTCAGAAGGACTAACCTACGATGACGTTCTATTAGTTCCCGCATATTCCGAGATACTTCCTCGTGAGGTTAGTATTGCGTCTAATTTTACTAAGAACATCAAGCTAAACACGCCAATTGTATCTGCGGCTATGGATACTGTAACAGAACATCGTTTGGCTATTGCCATTGCTCAGGAAGGCGGGATTGGTGTGTTACATAAGAATATGTCCATTGAAGATCAGGCATTACAGGTGCGCAAAGTGAAACGTAGCGAGAGCGGAATGATCCTCGATCCTGTGACATTATTAGAGAATGCTACCATTGGCGACGCTTTGAGCATGATGAGCGAAAACAAGATCGGTTGTATACCTTCTGTAGACAAGCATAACAAGCTTATTGGTATTGTAACTAACCGTGACCTTCGTTTTGAGAAGAACATGAAGAAGCCGGTTGTGCAAATCATGACCAAACGCAAAGATGTGATCACCGCTCAAAATGGGATCGATCTTAAAAAAGCAGAAGAGATTCTTCAAAGCAACAAAATAGAGAAATTGCCTATTCTTGACAAGAACGATAAACTCGTTGGTTTGATCACTTACAAGGATATCATTAAGATCAAAGTGAATCCAAATGCCTGTAAGGACTCCATGGGACGCTTACGTGTTGCAGCTGCAGTTGGCGTTACTGCTGATACAATGCAACGTGTGGATGCTTTAGTAGCTGCCGGTGTTGATGCTATTATTATTGACACAGCACACGGGCATAGCAAAGGTGTTATCGAAAAATTAAAAGAAGTTAAGAAAAAACATAAGAATGTGGATGTGATCGTTGGTAACATTGCCACCGGTAAAGCTGCGCTTGATCTTTACAAAGCCGGAGCTGATGCAGTGAAGGTGGGTATTGGTCCGGGATCTATCTGTACCACAAGGGTAATTGCAGGTGTTGGAGTACCTCAATTAACAGCTATTCTTGAGGTGGCAGCAGCACTAAAAGGCAAGAATTGCCCGATCATAGCCGACGGTGGTATTCGATTCACAGGCGATATTGTAAAGGCTTTAGCTGCTGGTGCTGGTACCGTAATGATGGGTGGTATGTTTGCCGGAACAGAAGAAAGTCCGGGAGAGACCATTATTTTCGAAGGTCGTAAATTCAAATCATATCGTGGCATGGGCTCATTGGAGGCGATGCAAAAAGGTAGCAAGGACCGTTATTTCCAGGATGCAGAGGATGATATCAAAAAACTGGTTCCTGAAGGTATCAGCGGAAGAGTACCATATAAAGGATCGCTTTCAGAGATCGTTTATCAACTCATCGGCGGTTTGCGCGCTGGTATGGGTTACACAGGTGCACGTAACGTTTCTGATCTTCAGAAGGCCAAGTTCATAAGGATCACTGCTGCAGGTGTAAAAGAGAGTCATCCGCATGATGTTGTGATCACGCGTGAAGCTCCAAATTATAGTCGTTAATGTTTCTGGTTTGAAGTTTTGTGCTAATAGTCCAGCGGCTTAAAAGCAAAACTAGCAATAGCACTTGCAGATACTGAAACATTAAACTCGAAACCAGAAATAACAAACTGAACAAGAAACTTCTAAGAAAAAACTAGAAACATTAAAAAATGATTTTACCGATAGTAGTTTATGGTGACCCTGTTCTAAGGAAAGTCTCAGAAAATATTGATAAAGATTACCCTGGACTTGATCAGTTGATCAAAGATATGTTTGAGACCATGTATCAGGCCAGTGGTGTTGGATTAGCCGCTCCTCAGATCGGTAAAGCCATACGTTTGTTTATAGTAGATACAGAACCCTTTGTGGAAGATGATGGTGAAGAGGATGACGAAGAGTTCACTGCGGAAGAACGAAAACAATTGAAGTCGTTCAAAAAGGTATTCATCAATGCCCGCATCCTTGAAGAGGAAGGTACAGAGTGGAAGTTCAAGGAAGGGTGTTTAAGCCTGCCAAAGATACGTGAGGATGTGTCCAGAAAACCAAAATTAGTGATCGAATACCAGGATGAGAATTTTGTAAAGCATACTGAGACTTACGATGGACTCATTGCCAGAGTTATTCAACACGAGTATGATCACATTGAAGGCATCTTATTCACTGATAAGATCAGTCCGTTCAAACGCAAACTGGTATCAGGAAAATTAACTGATATAAGTAAAGGCAAGATCACAGCAGATTATAAAACCAAAGTATACAGACCAAAGAAATAATGAGACAAAGTTTATTTGTTATTGCTACATCCTTGATCATTACTGCCTGCAATTCACCTAAAACAAATGAATCTCAAAATACTTCTACAACTAAGGTAGATAGTTCTGCAGAAGTATCGGCAGCCGGCAGTTATTCTAACAACAGCTGTCCTGAACTTTACCAAAAGGCTAAAAGCATGGATAGTACCATACTGAATCAACTTGAGATGAATGTTGATCTGGCCAATAAAGCCATAAAGCTGTTCACCGATTATGCATTTTACTGTGAAAGCGATAGTCTAAGTCCGATCTTCCTCATCAAAACAGCACAAATAGCAACATCCATTAACAATCCGAATCAGGCAAAAGTGGCTCTTGACAGGGTCTTAAGTAATTACCCTAAGTTCAAGAACAGACCCGCAGCTATGTTCCTGCTTGCACAGTTATACGACGAACAAACTCAGCTGAACAACGAAGAGGAAGCCGGCAAACTTTACAACAAGATCATTGAAGAATATCCAAAGACCGAATGGGCATTGAACGCCAAAGCAGCACTTCAGTTGCTGGGAAAATCAGATCTTGAGATCGTTAACGAATTCAATAAGAAAAATAAAAAAGGAGGTAAATGATTTACCTCCTTTTTTTTAACTCTATTAGTTGTTCTTATTGCTTGATCAGCTTCTCTACTCTATTACCCGCTTTCAGATAATACACACCAGAACTCAAACCTTCCAGATTGATCTTTGTCTCTTTGTTCCCGATCTTG
>DAISHL010000189.1:0-4862 GCA_036822555.1 Bacteroidota bacterium
GGATCGGATGAGAAATTTAAAACCGAAATTGGTGTTGGTGAATGTGCCGGAGTGATCATTGATCTGGTACAAACCTTGTTTTTTGAAGCAGAGGAAAAATTAGCGTGGAGCGCTGAGGCATTCGAGAACAAACAATTCGGAGATAGCATCTATTACACTTATGCATCATTTATTCATGCGGCAAAAGGCTTACTCTTGAATGGCGGTTTTCATGTGAATACCCACCATGCCCTGATCAATGATTTCGAGAAACAATTTGTGGAAGCAGGATCATTTCAGGCATTCAAAGAATTGGTTCTGCAAATTAATAAGAATGAACCATCAGAAGAATTTGCCGTAAGTTATTTTAATGAAGCAAAAAAATTCATAAACAAGGTAAAGGAGTACAGAGACAAGATCAATGAGAATACATTGGAAACCGTAAAATGAAAAAGAATTTCTACATCTATATTAAATACGATTATTGTTGTTGCTCCATGATAATGCCACGCTCAATATGATCAGCTTTTCCGTCATGTTGAGCCCTGTCACCTGGAATTTATTCAATGAGGTGGCTTTAGGAAAAGGAATATCGTGAAACATGTAAAAACAACAACAATGAAAAAAGAAATATATCCAAAATTAACCGTTGTAGGCGCCGGTCCCGGCGATCCTGAATTAATAAATGTAAAAGCCATTAACGCTTTAAGTGAAGCTGATGTGGTTTTATATGATGCATTAGTAAACAAAGAACTTTTTAAATATGCCCCTCTTGAATCTGTAAAAATATTTGTAGGAAAAAGAAAGAACAAACATGAATACACACAAGAGCAAATAAACAATTTAATTGTAGATCTGGCATTTACTCATGGCAGAGTTGTGCGATTAAAAGGCGGTGATCCGTTCGTGTTTGGAAGGGGAAGTGAGGAGATCGCGCATGCTGATGCATTTAATATTGAAACGGCTTTTGTGCCGGGCATTTCCAGCTCAATTGGCGTAGCAGGTGTCAGTGGTATCCCTGTAACCCACAGAGGTATTGCTGAAAGTTTTTGGGTAATAACAGCTACTACGCAAAATGGAAAATTATCAAACGATATTTTTGACGCGGCAAAAAGTAAGGCAACGGTGATTGTGTTAATGGGCCTATCAAAATTGAAGGAAATTACGGATGTATATAAAAAGGAAGGGAAAGGTCACACACCGGTTGCAGTGATTCAAAATGGCACCTTGTCATCTGAAAACGCGGCCATTGGTTACATTGACACAATTGTGAATGAGGTGAAGGATCAGAATATAAAATCTCCTGCCGTTATTGTGATTGGTGATGTGGTGAAGTTTCATAGATATTATGATCTACTTGCGCACGAGCAAAAAATTATTTATGCACTTAATTAAATAGTATTTACATGAAACAGACTTTATTTTTATTATTATTCATATCGGTTAAATTATTAACATCTCAAACTACAGAAACCATCCAGTTTAGCGGTGTAGTTAGAGATAAGGAAAAACTACCGATCATAGGAGCATCAGTATATTTAAAAGAAAGCAAGCTGTACTCTCTTACAGATTCTGCCGGAAAATTCACACTGACTTTACCTAAGGATCAGCGCTCAACTATCTATGTTTATTATGTAGGTTATGTGAAACAGATCCATGAGATAGTTGGATCCGAAAATATAAACAAGGAATTTGTTTTGGAATTGGATAATTATCTTGGAGAGATACAGATCGTTTCGGCAAGACGCAGAGAAGAAGTTGTTCAGGACATTCCTATTCCATTAACAGTCATTAGCGGAAATAAGGTAAATGATGTTGGAGCTTTCAATGTTAATCGAGTGAAGGAATTAGTACCATCTGTACAACTTTATTCATCGAACCCAAGAAATACTACTTTAAATATTCGTGGACTTGGATCAACTTTTGGGTTAACTAACGATGGAATTGATCCGGGTGTTGGATTTTATATTGATGGCGTTTATTATGCGAGACCTGCTGCTACAACACTTGATTTTATAGATATTGAGCGTATAGAAGTTTTGCGTGGACCTCAAGGTACGTTGTTCGGTAAGAACACTACTGCCGGTACCTTTAATATTACAACAAAGCAACCAACATTTCAAACGGAAGGGGCTACCGAACTTAGTTATGGAAATTATCAATATCTACAGGCTAAAGCTGCTGTTTCAACTGGTATAACAAAAACAATTGCTGCCCGTATTTCATTAAGTGGTACATACCGTGACGGAGTTATTGAGAACGTTAGAACAAATAGTAAAACAAACACACTCAATAATCAAGGTGTAAGAGCACAGTTGCTTTATGCCCCAAATGAAAAATTAAGTGTTAATCTATCTGCGAATTATACTCTTCAGAAACCTGACGGATATGCACAAGTGGTTGCCGGAGTAGTTAAAACTCAGCGTCCTGCATACAGACAATTTGAATCCATTGCAAAAGACCTTAATTATACATTACCTAGCACCAATGCTTTTGATAGAAAAATCGATCATGATGTTCCATGGAGATCGCACCAGGATCTGGGTAGTGTTTCACTGAATGTAGATTATAAGGTTGGTAAAGGAACTTTAACATCTACTTCTGCCTGGGCGTTTTGGAATTGGGACCCATCGAACGATAGAGATTTTACCGGATTACAGGCTTTGAGTTTTTCTCAAAATCCATCAAAGCAAGTACAGTTAAGTCAGGAAATTAGATATGCAGGACAGATTAGTTCTTAATTAAGCGGTGTTGTTGGCTTATACGCAATTGACCAAAATGTTACTATTACCGGAAAAGAGGAATCGGGTAAGGATCAATGGAGATTTTCGCAAAGCTCAACAAGTAGTTTATGGAAAACACCGGGATTATTGGATGGCTACGGCATAAGAACAAATGCAAAGATCGAATCATTTAGCGCTGCAGCTTATGGCCAGCTTGACTGGAACATTTACAAAGGTTTTCATTTTTTACCTGGTATCAGATATAATTTTGATGAGAAGATCGCAACCTATGACAGAAAAACATACGGAGGTTTAGCAACAAACGATCCGCAATTGCTTGACATCAAACGAATAGTTTTTCGCGATCAATATTATCACAAAGGTGTTGGAAATACGAACATTTCTGGTAACGCCACACTGTCTTACAAGTTTTCTAACAGGCTAACTATATTTGCAACTTACTCGAAGGGATTCAAACCTGTTGGTGTTAATGTAGCAGGTTTACCGACCTTAGCAAACGGAGATGCTGATCTGGATCTAGCAATTATCAAACCTGAAGAAGTATCGCATTATGAATTTGGCATTAAATCCTCACCATTAAGGCGTTCTACGTTGAACCTTACCGTATTTAATACAGATATTCTTAATTACCAAACAAATGTTCAATCGCCCGAGCTTGGCGTGAACAGAGGATATCTAGCCAACGCAGATAAAGTTTATGTACGAGGAATAGAATTAGAAGGAGGGCTGGCAGTACAAAGATTTCTTTCTCTCTTCTTTAGCGGTTCATATACCGATGGAAGATATGTGAAATTTGAGAATGCACCTTTGCCATTAGAAGAAACAGGTAAAACAGTAGATGGTAAGCAAGTTGCTTTCAAAGCCATCTCCGGTCAAAAACTACCGGGCATCTCTGAATGGGCAGGTACCTTTGGCGGCGAACTTTCTAAAGAAGGAAAATTATTGGGAAATGAGGGAAGATTTTACTTAGCAATTGAAACCTCATATAGAAGTGATTTTTCATCTAGCCCAACACCATCTCAATATTTAAATATTGATGCATATTCTTTATTGAATGCGCGATTAGGCTTTCGAACAACTAAGGGCGTGTCAATTTTAATTTGGGGACGTAATATCCTTAATAAGAATTATTACGAACAATTATTACCGGCTGGCGGAAATGCAGGGCATTATGGAGCAGTGCTTGGTGATCCGAGAACATATGGTTTAACCTTGAGATATAATTTTTAGGAGCGAAGATAGTGGCTAAAAAGAGCGGAATAATAATAAGATGTTTGATCATGCAAGCGCTGGTCTATGCTTTGTTCATTACTCAATGCCCATTGCTAGCCCAAAAGAACGAAAAAAATATTTCTAACGAGGAAAAAGTATTTCTTGGATATTTTAATCAAACACGTTTAACGAACAAACTTGGTGTTTGGACCGATCTTCATCATCGTACAATTCATGATTTTGTGAGAGAGCCACATCAAAGTATTGGAAGGGCTGCATTAACTTTTTATTTTAATGATAATTTAAGGATCATGGCAGGCTATGCTTTTGTATATAATCATAATAATTCTCAAAATCCCATTGCACGAATTGAACATCGTCCATGGCAGCAACTATTTTTCAAAACTCATTACGGGAATGTACATAGTATCCAAATGCTGCGACTGGAAGAGCGTTATTTGCAAGTGGTAAACGGAAATTCAGCAACTGATGATTTCACTAATGTAAATCGGATCCGCTATAGTCACCTCTTTCAAATTCCTTTCAGCAAACAAAGCATCAACAAAGGTTCTTTGTTCGGCGTACTTAGTAATGAGGTGTTCATCAGATTTGGAAAGAATGTAAAAGCGAATGTTTTTGATCAGAATAGATTCTTTGCCGGTCTGGGATACCAATTTAGCAGATCTACTTCTTTGCATTTCGGATATATGAATATAATACAGCAATTACAGAGTGGATATGATTTTATTAATAGTCATTGTGTAAGGATTTTCCTGTTTCAAACATTTGATCTCAGAAAAGAAAAATGAATACAGTAAGCAAAATAGAAAATAAATTATTCCCGGTTTTTTTGAAACTGGAGAACTTTCACGTGCTTATTGTTGGCGGTGGTAAGGTTGGATTGGAAAAGATCACGGCAATTTTGAA
>DAISHL010000190.1:0-4855 GCA_036822555.1 Bacteroidota bacterium
ACAAAATATTCGCCATTAGACCACTTTGATGTATCCAATTTGATATTTTGCTCTCCACTAATCACTCCAAGGTCCTTCGTAAGAATTATTCTTCCGGTAATATCAACCACTTCCATGTTAACAATTTGTGCTGTCATAAAATTAAACTTAACAGTTGCTACATCAGAACTTGGATTCGGGTAAACGATCATTGTATTCTCTGACGTATTTGATTTTATCCCTACAGTAGACAATGTAGAAGTACCTGCTATTCTGAAATTAAATCCACTTTCATCAAAATCATTATTATTGATATTCACAGTTGCAGAACTTGTTCCTGCAGTTGTTGGTGAATATTGTACTGTAATAACCATTGACGCATTAGCTGCAAGTGTGAAAGGTGTTGAAGGAGGACTTACTAATGTGAATTCAGATGCGTTGGCACCGGTCATGGTGAAACTCGAAATATTCAATACACCCGGACCGGCATTATTGATAGTAAAGGTTCGTGTTGATGTATTTCCAACTGTAACCATTCCAAAATCTGTATTGGTTGTTGTTGAAGTATTTACTGAATTATTAAGGATATTATACAAATTACCATATACGCTGATCTCCGGATTAGCATTGGCTGTATTTGGATTATAGAACAACAACATCTGTCCTTTTTCCACAACAGGAGCGGGTACTGAAGTATGAGCCTGATCATACATGATGTACCACCCTGCACCTAAAATCCCTTGAAGATCAACGGCTCCAGAGGATTCCTCATCTTGTGTTAAGAATTGAGAACCACCTGTGATGAATTTCTGAGGATCCTGATCAACCAATGGCGTCAAGGCATCGGTAGCAACGTTATAGTTCCACACCATTGCTGTGTGCGCTTGGTTTCCAGGGTCCTCTTGTAACACGATATTACCATACTTGTCAAACACCATATTGTCCAACATTTTTTGGCCTTCAGTTCCATCTAATACTGCAGTAATAGTTCCACCATTTTCAGGATTATTAATGTCATTGAAACGTAATCTCCATAAACGGCTCGGGCTTGTAAATGAATTTGTAGTTACAAAATAAAAATCCTTTGGATTCATTGGATCCCATGCCCCATCTTCCGGGCGCAAAAATCCTGTTACTCCAAGATTATTGCTTAATGTTTGCAAAGATGCTCCTGTAATTGCTGAAACATCTCCGAAGTTAATTAAAGAGAAGGTAGTATTTGCAGCAGGAACAGATGTACTTGTTTCAGCTACCAGACTTGCAACAGCTACTCCATACAAGCTTCCATTGGTCAACCCAGCTTTTTCAACCTCTGATCCAGAATTGGTTTTTGTACCTATGTAAAAATACACTTGGCCCCCTCCAGAATCATCCAAACCAACAACTATTGTTTTATCACTCTTATATGGTGAAGCTACTTGATTTTCAAATGAGGCGCGACCTAAGCGTGGTAATTGGTAGGACGTTCCAGAATTTGGTCCTGAAGCAATGTGAGCAAAAGCTCTTCCTTCTGCACCACTCTCTACACCATTCATGAATAATTTTTCAGGTGTTCCTTTTCCTGTATTGCTATTGTAAAAAGCAGAGACTTCAGGAAGATCGGCTGCACAAAAACGACCAAATGCTGTCAATGTTGATGGATTAGAAGCATTGTACAATGTATATCCAGTTCCATTCCAAATATTCACATTTTGAATTAGATCAGCACCGCTTACAACTGCTTTGGTTGTTTTATTGATCACCCATTTTGAGACAAATGCTCCGGCCTGACCATGGGCACGAACAGAGCCATTGGTTGAACCGATCTCGTGGTTCAATAAAGCAGTAAACGTGCCATCACCATTATCAAAAGCCCCCATGCCGTCACCTAAACCAGACAAAGTATAACTTCCAATTACATCTCCTGATGTTAGCAATGAGGTTACCGAAACATTTGTAGCTGCAGGGATCATATAAGGTGAAACAGTGGTGCTTGGACCTGTTACTATGGCATTTGAACTTGCTGTGGCAGGATTGTAGAACGCAAGTAACTGACCTCTTTCAACCGTTGCAGGATTACCAGTTGCCGAGTGCGCCTGATCATATAATAAGAACCATCCGGTTTTTAAAATACCTTGCATGTCAATTACACCCGAAGACTCTTCGTCTTGCGTGATAAAATTGAGGCCGCCTGTGATAAAGCGTGATGGATCTTGATCTAATAATAAGGTCAATGCATCTGTAGATACTTTATATTGCCATACTTTAGCAGTATGAGTCTGATTGCCCGGATCCTCCTGCAAAATAATATGACCATAATTATCAAACACCATGTTATCAAGCATCTTTTGACCTTCAGTACCATCAAGTACAGCTGTAATTGTGCCGCCATTTTCAGGGTTATTTACGTCATTAAAACGTAAACGCCATAAACGGCTTGGACTTGTAAAAGAATTGGTAGTCACAAAATAAAAATCGTTAGGGTTGCGAGGATCCCATGCACCATCTTCCGGACGTAAAAATGCTGTAACCCCAAGATTACTGCTCATAGTTTGTAATGAAGCGCCTGTAATGGCTGAAACATCCCCCAAGTTGATCAATGAGAACGTAGTATTTGCTGATGGAACAGATGTGCTGGTTTCAGCCACTAAACTTGCAACAGCAACTCCATACAAGCTACCATTAGTTAAACCGGCTCTATCAATCTCGGTTCCTGAATTTGTTTTTGTACCAATATAGAAATATACTTGTCCTCCACCTGAGTCATCTAATCCAACTACAACCGTTTTATTGCTTTTGTATGATCTTGCAACCTGATTCTCACATGAGAATTTTCCTAGGCGTGGTAATTCATAGGATGTACCAGCATTGGGTCCACTTGCAATATGCGCTTATTGTCTGCCTTCAGCGCCGCTTTCCTCACCTTTCTTATATAGCTTTTCGCTTGTTCCAGTTCCTGCTGTTGGGTGATAATAGGCATAGGGACCCGGCAGATCATCCGCACATAAACGACCTAAAGCAGTTAAGGTAGATGGGTTGGATGCATTGTAAGTTGTGTATCCTGTACCATTCCATAAATTCACATTTTGGATCAGATCAGTACCACTTACAACTGCCAAATTACTTTTATTGATGATCCATTTAGAGATGAAAGCTCCTGCTTGGCCATGTGCATGAACCAATCCAGCTGTAGATCCCATTTCATGATTCATCAGTAATGAAAAAGTTCCATCACCATTATCAAAAGCACCCATTCCATCACCTAAGCCAGCTAATGTATAACCGCCAACTGCATCTCCTGCAGTAAATATTGAGGTAACAGTTACATTTGATGCAGCTGGTAACATGTACGGATTATTTGTAGTACTTGGCCCTGTAACTACAGCCGTACCTGTAATTTGAGCTGAGGCATTAAAGCTAAGCTGACTAAAAAGAAGCCCGATCGCTAAGTGTAAACTTTTTTTCATTGTTTGTTTAGTTATTAGTTTGACACAAAATTACCGTTGGATTAAAGCCTAATCTTTATGTATGTTTTATCAAAACATCACATTTTGCGAGGCTTTTACTATAGCATTTATTTAATTTGCATATAGAATGATGTTTCTCTTTCATTGAATTAACATCAGATTAATGAGTAAGTAATAATGGATTTACAGTGAATAAACATCAATTTTATAAAACACATACTGATCGTGCATAACAGACAAGAACACATCACACTTAACATGAAGTTTACATCTTTAAGAATATCTTTGTCTTCATCAAATGATAGGTTATAAAAATCATATCGAATCAAATCTGAAAGAACTCAAAAAACATTTGAATTCATATTATGAGACCAAAGATCCTGAGGACCTTCATAAACTCAGAGTGCACATCAAAAAGATAAGGTCATTGTGTTATTGGAGTGCAAACACTAATGAACAAGAGATCAGATCTGCACTTAAACCGCTGAAGCGTTTATTTCGTGAGGCAGGAGAAATAAGATCTATTTTGCTAATAACACACCTCTTAAAAACACACCAAATCAAAGCAAGCCAGATCATCAAGGCGGAGCAAAAGAATCTCAAACTCAGTACCAGGGTATTTGAACTACATTACTGGCTTTATCAAAAAGACATTGATCATGCAACTCATGCTTTAAAAAAATTGATAGTTGAACCAAAAACAAAAAAAGTAATAAGATCAATTTACAAGAATTCTAAATATATCAGTCATTCCTTTAAACAAAAAGACTCGAAGATCGAATGGCATGAATTGAGAAAAATGATCAAGGAATTGATCTATAATGCAGAAGTTATAAAAGACAATTCAAAGAAAAATCTATCCTTTGATTTCAATTACGCGCATGAAATTCAACATAAGCTGGGTAATTGGAATGATTTAATATCGACCCAACATTTACTCAAGAACTATTTTAAAAGCACTGAACCCCGAATAAGAAAATTAAATATTCAATTACTGGAATTGGAGACGGATATCAAAATAAATGTTAGTGAATTTTACAACAAGATCACCCTCTTCCGCTGAACACATCATATCCATATTTAAGGATCATCAGCATCACAACGATCAGGAATATATTCCTTACAAAGGCGTTTCCTTTTCTAAGTGCGGTTTTACTCCCAATGTAACTGCCAAGTATGTTGAACACTGCCATGAGAATGGCCATTGGAAAAACACACTGGCCGTTCTTGATGAATACCACCAAAGCAGAAATGTTGGTGACGCAATTCACAAGTTTTGCATAGGCTGAGGCTTGCACAAATTCAATTCCTAAAATGATCACAAAACCCAACACAAAAAATCAACCGGTTCCGGGGCCTAAGAAACCATCATAAAACCCAACCACGTTGCTGATCAGCGCTCCATAGACCAATTGTGCTTACAAAGACAG
>DAISHL010000191.1:0-4833 GCA_036822555.1 Bacteroidota bacterium
ATGAATGCCGGTTTACCCTTAAATCAGTTAAGCGCGTGTTTTGTATTACCGGTGTAAGACTGCATCTCTGATATTTTAACGACTTTAAAAAACACGGCGCTCATACAACAAAGCGGCGGCGGAACAGGATTTAATTTTTCGGCATTACGTCATAAAGGAGATTTTATTAATTCCAGTCATGGTTACTCTTCGGGACCAATTGCCTTCATGAAAATATTTGATGCGGCTACCGACAATATTAAACAAGGCGGAAAACGCAGAGGCGCCAATAAGTATAAAGAAACCATAAAAAAAGCAGACGAGTATTTCAAAATGAAGCGATGGTCAGAAGCAAAAACTGCTTATGAGGAGGCTTTGAAACAAAAGGCAGATGATCCTTATGCTACTTCACGATTGGCCGAAGTTGAGAAACAATTAAACAAATAAGTATGAACCTGAATCGAAATATTTTTTCCTCCTTTCTTTTAAGTGTCTTTTTCTTTCATTTACAAGCTCAGGAATGGAATCTGAAATTGAAAAGTAAAGTTGAGCTTCGTTCTTGGATGCTCACCAATAAAGCATTAAAGACTGAAAAGAATGTGGAAGGGGCTACCATAACTCTTATGAAAAATGAGGCTGTGTTAGGTCAGACACAGAGCGATCTTGACGGAAATTTTGAAATGGATATTCCGGGAAATGGTCACTATACCCTAACAGTTGCGTATCCTAACTGTACCACTAAAAAATTCTCTGTATCTACAACAGGCGTCCCAGACAAATCAGGGTTTCACCGATTTTCACCATCTGTGACCTTAGGTAGTTTTATGCTTTCAAAACCTGTGCAGGGTGTTGATTATATTGGATTGGCTGATCCTATTGCACATGTTGAATACAAACCAACAACTGAAACGTTTGATAAAGATGCTGTGATCACAGGAAAAGGAATGATCGTTGAATCTAAGATCATGGATGCAGAAAATCTGATCATTGAAAAGTTTTGCAACCTGAATAAAAAAGGCGATGATGCATTGAATAAAAAGAATTATGCTGTTGCCAAAAGCTATTATGAACAAGCGCTGGCAGTTTTGCCTGGTGAAGAATATCCTAAAGACCGCTTGAAAAGAGCGGAAGACGGGATGAAAGAAAAGGAATCCATTGCCGATGCCAAAAAAGAAGAAGACATGGCAAAATCTAAAGCCTTAAAGGAGGCCAATGATAAAGCGGCAGCTGAAAAGAACGCGAAAGAAAAAGCGCAGTTCACACAAAAAGTCACCGGAGTTCCAAATACCTCCAATACCTCCACAAGTACACCTTCTGAATCTGCCTCTCCTACTTCTACCAATGTTGCCGTAAAAACAAGTGGCGATAAAGGCAAGGTGAAATACAAAATGAGCAATCCAATTGGTCATGATCCTTACCGTGAATCTATTGATAAGGCCGACAATTACTATAAGACCAAACGCTACACGGAAGCAAAGGCAGAATATGAGCAAGCATTAAAAGTGAAACCGAAGGATGCCTATGCCTTAAAAAAATTGGAGGAGACCAAAAAACTACTTGGATTCAAGTAGATCATTTCCCGATACAGAAACGGGTGAAGATACTATCCAAAAGATCTTCGTTGGTAACCTGCCCTGTGATACTGCCAAGCTCATCCAAGGCATAGC
Source organism: Bacteroidota bacterium (assembly GCA_036822555.1). GTDB lineage: Bacteria > Bacteroidota > Bacteroidia > B-17B0 > Aurantibacillaceae > Aurantibacillus. Next base: position 1,647 of record DAISHL010000191.1, read on the forward strand.
GTATATCCAAAGCCAAAAGATCACCAGGCACATTATCATTCAGTCCTTTTGATACTTTATTCAATGCCTCCAGGGCACGACGTAATGACTCAGCGTGGCGGGCATTGGTTACCACAGTCTCCGTGGCGTTCACTGTTCTGTTGTCGAACAAGCTTACCAAACGCTGTTTCAGTTCTGAAATGTTCTTATGTTCTTTTGCCGAAATGTAAATGATGTCCTGGAATTGCTCGTACTCTTTTTTGAGTTCCTGCTCACTTTCCACATCTATTTTGTTGGCCACGATCACTAGCTGAGATCTGCCAATGTGTTGCTTGATAAGTTCGATCTCCAGTTTCAGATCACCACTACTTAATTCATGTGAGTCGAACAAATAAATGACGATGGCCGATTTTTTAATGGCCTCAAAGGCTTTGTTGACCCCAATTTGTTCAATGATGTCGGTTGTGGTCCTGATGCCTGCCGTGTCAATGAATCTGAACAGCACACCATCGATCACCATTTCATCTTCGATCACATCGCGTGTTGTTCCCGGTATCTCACTTACAATGGCCTTATCATCTTCCAACAACACATTAAGCAAGGTTGATTTACCTGCATTAGGTTTTCCAACAATGGCCACAGGAATTCCATTTTTTATGACATTGCCCACCTCAAAACTCTCGAGTAATTTCTGAATGATGGAAGAGATCTGACCGATTAAATTCCTCAGATCAGTGCGGTCAGCAAACTCCACATCCTCCTCACTGAAATCAAGTTCCAATTCTATCAAGGATGCAAAATTGATCAGGTTATCTCTCAAGATCTTTATTTTACTGCTGAATCCACCACGCATCTGCTGCATGGCCACCTGATGTGATACGGCAGAATTACTGGCGATAAGGTCAGATACAGCCTCGGCCTGACTTAAGTCTAACTTACCATTTAAAAAGGCGCGCATGGTAAATTCACCTGGCTCTGCCATACGGCAACCATTCTTTAAGAATAATTGCAATAACTGTTGTATGATGAACAAGGACCCATGACATGAGATCTCCACCGACTCTTCACCAGTGTAGGAATGCGGAGCCCTGAACAAACTCACCAATACTTCATCAATGATCACATCGTTGTGCGCGATCACCCCAAAATGAATGGTATGTGATGCCTTGGTGCTTAATTTCTTTGGTTTAAGATCCTTACTGCAGAAGAAACGTTCTACCAAATGAATGCTATCCTTCCCGCTAATGCGCAACACACCAATGGCACCCATTCCCTGAGGGGTTGCCAATGCAATGATGGTATCGTCTTTTTGAACTTTCACTTATTAAAGATAAGGATTTTTAAGATGTAATGGAGAAAGGATTGTTCAGTTCTCGTTACATTGCTTCCCTGAAACTACGCAACACTCGTCCGCGCATGTGGATGACAAGGTTCTCTATACGCCTAGACCAATCGGCTTAGACAGACAGGGTGTCACCCTTCGACTCCGCTCAGGGTGACATTTTTTACCAACCCATAAAACATAAACACAGCCAATGGTCATTAAGCCATGGATACAATCATCCGTGTCTCCGTGTTTAGAATGTCTTAGCATCTTCACCGAGGCGGAGTAGAATCTATTTCGGAGTCTCAGGAAGAACCTACAATCGCACTTCTAACTTCGTCACTCGTAATTGGCACTTCCTCATCGCTACCCTACCTTGCTCCAATCCGGACGGTTCTTTTGCCGCAACAATATATAGTGTTTATATACTTGGTTTTTTTCTAAATTCAGATCTGCATCTTCATCAAGGATTTGCTGAGCAGTATTCCTGGCCATCTGAAGTATCTGTCCGTCCCTTGCAAGATCAGCCAGCTTCAGGTCAAGCAATCCGCTTTGCTGTGTGCCTTCAATGTCACCGGGACCACGCAATTTAAGATCCACTTCACTGATCTCAAACCCATCATTGGTTCTTACCATGGTTTCCATGCGTGTTCTGCTTTCTGCTCCCAGCTTATATCCGGTCATTAATATACAATACGATTGCTCTGCACCCCTGCCTACCCTGCCTCTCAATTGATGTAATTGCGACAGCCCAAATCTTTCGGCACTTTCTATGACCATGATGCTCGCATTAGGAACGTTCACTCCTACTTCAATAACGGTAGTAGCTACCATGATCTGTGTTTCGCCTTTGATGAAACGCTGCATCTCAAATTCCTTTTGCTCATTGCTGAGTTTGCCATGAACTATACTGATCTGATATGATGGAGGCGGAAATTCCTTTAAAATATTATCATAGCCTTCCTGCAAATTCTGATAATCCAGTTTTTCACTTTCCTGTATCAATGGGTACACCACATACACCTGCCTACCCAATTGAATTTGTTCTTTCATGAAGCCAAACAAACGCAAACGCTGACTTTCAGAAAAATGCATGGTCTTGATAGGTTTTCTTCCCGGTGGCAATTCATTGATCACACTGGTATCAAGATCACCATACAAGGTCATGGCCAAGGTACGCGGAATAGGCGTTGCGGTCATGATAAGGATGTGAGGTGGTTGTGTATTCTTTTGTGCCAATTTTGCACGCTGTGCCACACCAAAGCGATGTTGCTCATCTATCACCACAAAACCAATATTCTTAAATTTCACTTTGTCCTCTATCAAGGCATGGGTGCCAATGAGCATATGAATGTCTCCTGTCTCAATGCCCTGATGAATGTTCTTTCGTTCCTTCGTTGGCGTTGAGCCTGTGAGCAGGGCCACCTTGACGTTCATTTTTGAGAGAAGATCATTGAAGGTTTGAAAATGCTGTTGTGCCAGTATTTCGGTGGGTGCCATCAAACATGCCTGAAAGCCGTTATCGTTGGCCAGCAGCATGCACATCAAGGCAACCAGTGTTTTACCGCTGCCAACATCTCCCTGCACCAACCTGTTCATTTGCTTTCCACTGCCAACATCTGCCCTGATCTCTTTGATCACCCGCTTTTGTGCATCAGTGAGTTGAAATGGAAGATGATGATTGTAGAATTCATTGAACAGATCACCCACCTTAGAGAATACAAATCCTTTGATCGTATGGCATCTAACTTTGTTCAACTGAAGCAAACGCAACTGAATGTAAAAGAGTTCCTCAAACTTCAATCGCAATTCTGCCGCTTGTAAATTACGCATGCTGTCGGGGAAGTGAATCTGATGAAGGGCGGCAAATCTTCCCATGAGTTT
>DAISHL010000192.1:0-4815 GCA_036822555.1 Bacteroidota bacterium
ATTTTACTGCACCTGTAGAATTATCTTTTATATACTCTTGCCAGGTCCTTTTCTTATAAACATCATCACCTATGAATTTCAATATTGGTCGTAGCAATTGTGGTGATTGGTAAAAGCTCAATACGTCAATTGTATTCAACTGTTCGTCGAGCATACATATCATCGGGAGTGAGAACCGGTTGCCGGAGAGCTTTAATGGCAAGCTGTGCAATGGAAACCCATTGATCATCCCTTTGGCAAACTTCTCGTTCTTAAAGATCAAGGTGTCGGCCGACTCAGCGTCAAAATTTACAAGGTAAAATTTTTCATTGATCACAGAAGATATGGCACTGTCAACAAATGTTGTTTTATTCATCACCTTGCACGAATTGCAGAAACCGGTATAAACGTTCACAAGAACCTTCTTCGGTTTCTTCTTTTGTAACTTCTCTAGTTCTTTGAATGAATAGGTCTTTACAGCCTTCTTCCTGAAATTAGTATCAATGAATGTTTGATTGAAATACTTTCCGAATTCGTCGTAGGTACTGGTTCTCCATACATTCTCAACCATGAATACCAATATGGGTTCGATCTTTCGTTCATCCAAATACCCCTGCGACATAAGATTATATTCATAATTATTGGTCACAAACATGGTTGATGGATAACTAAGTTGTTGCCCAAGCATTTTGATCGTGAATTCATGAGGGGTCTTAGGCTCCTTAGACAATGGCTTGTATACTTTACCATTGTACTCGAACGTATCCTTCCCTTCTGCATTGAATTTAATGGCGTAAAAATTCTGATTGATGTATTGTGCAATGGAGGGGTTCGAATAGGTGGTTTTCATCATATGCTTGCACCAGCCACACCAATCGGTATAAAAATCAATTAAAATAGGTCTTGGCGCTACCTTATTCTTCTCCTGAACTTCCTTGAAGCTCATCCAATTCACAAGGCCATTTGATTCGGTTTGTCCATTGAGCAAATAAGAATGCAATAATATCAGAACTAAAACGTGTTTTAGACTTAACATATTATTAATGCAATGTTTCACTGGTAAGTTGTAAATTTGTATAAAATTAAAATTTATTATCATGGTTAAAAAATTACTTTCATTGATTTTTGTTGCTTCCATTGTTAAAACAACTACTGCGCAAAACTTCTCTTTGTCGTATCAGTTCAGTTCAGTTTTAAGTGGCAGCGCAACTACTGGTCCGGTTGACCCAACGCCTACTCCAACTGCTGCAGGTGTTACAAGTGGTTCATGGACTACTGTAGGAACAGGCACCACCTCATCTGGGAACGCCTATTTTTCATTCACCGGTTGGGGAACAGGCAGTGCTCCCGGAGGAACATTGGCTCCAAGTTCATTTACCGGAGCTATTGACCTGAGTAAATACTACGAGTTAACATTAAGCTCTCAACCTAACTACATGATCACCTTGACCAACATGTCATTTGGTGCAAGCCGCTCAGGTACCGGAGTTAGAAATTGGGCTGTTAGAACTAATAAAGACAATTATACTGCAAATATTGCTGCTACATACACCGCTTTGAATGCTGCAGCTACAGCAAGCAGCGCGCCGTTGATCACCATTGACGGTTCAAATGTATTCCTGTGGAAAGATGATGCGTATTCAACATCTGTGAGCGGAGCAGGTTTTGCCAACAATAACATTTGTAATGTAAATTTCTCTGGTCCTAATTACACAGACCAAGCCGGTTCGTTCATCATCCGTGTTTACGCATGGAACGCTGAAGGCACAGGCGGCACATTCCGCATGGATTCGACTGTGATCAATGGTATTGCTACATTCTCAGTTGGTGGTGGTTTAAATAAGGTATCACACGACCTGAACGCCAAGATCAAACTTTACCCTAACCCTAGCTCAGGAGAGCAGGCATTCATTGAGGCTTTACAAACCAATGTAAGCGCTATTGAACTTTATGATATAACAGGAAGTTTAATTGCAAAACAAAATGTTGCCATGAACGAAGAAAAAGTAAGAATAGATCTTAAGAACCTTCCAACCGGACAGTATTTTGTGAAGATCATTTCTGCTGAAGGAATTCATACAGAAAAACTGATCATTTCTAAATAACAGATCTTAGTTTCATAAAAAAACCCGCAAATTGCGGGTTTTTTTATATCCATCCTTTTTTCTTATAGGCTGCAAAACCTTCCTTTAATGCACTGCTGATCCATTTCTTCGTTTGGGGTGTGAACTCCTTGATATGAAAACATGACTTTCCTTTCAATAACTTCAGGAATTCCGGATCGAACACCTTTTTCATCTCAGGCTCACCATACACCGGCATAAAATAAAACCCTACATATCCTGATTGAATGATGGCAGCGACAAATGCCATTGAATCATACCTTCTTCCGAAGGCCTCTACCTCCTTCTCGATCCAAAGATCATATTTTCCCTGAATATCGATTCTAGCGTTTAGCTTACTTTCATATGGCTTCATCAGGCTCTTGATATTCTCAAATATATCCAGCAATTTAGGCACATCCGGCCTCTTAAATACAGATCTTTTTACTGCGCTTTTCTTTGGTGCTGATTTCTTTGACGCAGGTGACTTCACTTTTTTTACTGAAGCCTTCTTCTGAGCTTTTTTCTTTTCCATTAGTTTGTTAATGTTTCTAATTGATCTTCTCTTAAAATTAGTGCATTATAATTTCTCTTCCAATAAGCAGCCAAATATTCCTGTTCTGTTTGCCCCGGTGTAGGTATACAAACGATCTCTTTTTTACCAAGTATATGGAGATCCATCAAGGTACTGTAACCAGACCTGCAGATCACTCTTTTAGCCCCAGATATCAGCTGTTGCAATTTTGCTTTATCAGGTTGAAATAAAACAATGGCTCTATCGCTTTCATTCACAGTATATGCCTTAGATGTAACAATAAGACACTTTTTGCCATTTGCCTTTTTGCACACCTTTAAACACAGCAAAAACAAGTGGTGTTGCAAAGGCTCAGGTCCAGAAAGAATAAAGAGATCATCTACAGATTCGCCTTGACCATCGTAACTTAACCTTGAAAGCGGACCTATATAACGGCAATTGAGTTCATGAACATTCTCACTCAACTCTCCCGCAAGAGATCGCGATCGATCTTTATAATCCGGAACCCACACCTCATTGAACCGATTCAGAAGGTATACATGCACCTTGTTGATGATCTTGCTCATGAACGGCGTTTTCAAGTTCAATTGATGACAAATAACAACTGATCTCGCATTCTTACTAAACAATCCATAGCGGTTATCGCTTATCAACAGATCAATACCGTGCTGCTTCACCAACACATCTGCAAGCGCATGTTCTTTGCGTATAACATTCCAAATACGAGGCAAATCCATGCAAAGCTTGAACCACAGAGGTAGCCAATTGCTGTATCTGATGTTGTATTCCGGTAGATCAACCGTTCTCAATTGTGGGAATTCGGAAATTAAAATATCTTTTGTTCCTGAGGTAATGCCCAGTATCACAGAATTACCATTACCGATCAATTCGTTGATGATCGGCACACATCGCGTGGCATGGCCAAGACCCCAGTCTAAAGGTGCTACGAATACGTTGCTATTTTTAATATCAAGATCCAGAACTATTTCTCAGGATTAAGAACAAATTGCTTCAGCTCATTCTCAAGTAAATAGGCACTTGCAAGGCGCTTAAAATCCTCTTTTTTCAATGAATTCACCCACTGATCAAACACATTGAGGTCATCCAGACTTTCGTTATACATATCAGATTGAGCCATATAATTCAACCAGAAATTATTCTCTTTCAATTGAAGTTCTCTTTCTTTTAAAAATCCTTCTTTCACCTTCTTCAGATTCTCATCATTACTTCCGTTCTTCTTCACATCGCTGATCTCTTCGTTTACAGCAGCTATCAACTTTGCCACATTCTCAGGAGCACATGAAAACACGCATGTGATCATGATCCCAGGTTTAGGCACTGAATAAATGTTTGGATAAATGCCAACGCCATATACTCCACCTTTGTCTTCACGCAGATTCTCTCTTAATTTAATGTTCAACAATTTCATCAGTGCCTGAACTTCAAACCTATTCTTACGGTTGTATTCAAATGTGTTTGTCCAAACCAAATTGACACTGCTGCGTGGCTCATTACCTTTTACCACTACTTTATTAAGTTTGCCCTTTGGTGCTTTGATACCAATGTCTTTTGCTGTTTCACGCTTCGTTGATGAGGAAATACCTCCGATATAAGATTCGATCAATGGTTTGATCTCGTCCAGATTGAAGCTTCCAACAAAAATGAAGGTAAAATCAGTAGGGTCACTGAACCTTTCCTTGAATATGGCATTACAACGTTGCTGCTTTACATTTTTCAGATCAGCCTCAGTGGTTGGTCTTGCTGAATAATGATATCCGCTTAAACAATACCCTATTGTATCCTGAAATACCTGCTCTGGGTCGCTTCCTCTGTTCTGCAGGAACGCACGCTGTTTATCCATACTCGACATAAATGCCACTGAATCTTTTCGTGGCTTGGTAAATGCCAGGTGGATCAACTGCAACAATGTTTCCACATCTTTTTTATTTGAATTTCCCTGCAAGCTTTCCTCGTACAATCCTACACCGGTATACAACCGTGCTGTTTTATCCTGCAGATACTTCTCTAATGCAGTTGCATCAAACTTTCCATATCCTGATTCATCTTGCACAGAATTCGAGAACTCAGCATTCAAATGGTCTGCATCGCTATATTGCGAGGTACCACCAAAACATTGCGCTTTAAAGATGATCTCATCATTCTTGAAATCGGTTGGCTTTAATAATACCTTAACACCAT
>DAISHL010000193.1:0-4793 GCA_036822555.1 Bacteroidota bacterium
TGTTGTGCAACATAGGGTAACAGGCATTCATTTCACCGGGGCAGTATTCAGCAATATTACCCATGACCATCTGGATTACCATAAAACATTTGATGAATACATCAAGGCTAAAAAAGGCTTGTTCGATCATCTGCCTTCAAGTGCCTTTGCTTTAGTGAATGTTGATGACCGTCATGGATCCATCATGACCCAAAATACAAAAGCATCAAAGAACACCTATAGTTTGAGGACCATAGCAGACTTTAAATGCAAAGTACTCGAAAATCACTTGAATGGATTACTTCTGAATATTGATGGGAAAGAAGTTTGGGTGAAACTCATTGGTTCGTTTAATGCCTATAATGTTCTGGCAGTATATGCAACGGCCGTTCTTCTAAAACAAGACAAAACAAATGTTCTTACAGCATTAAGCAATCTGAACTCTGTTGAAGGACGTTTTCAATATTTCAAATCAAAGAATGGTGTCATTGGCATCATTGATTATGCACACACACCGGACGCTTTGAAAAATGTTCTGGAAACGATCAAAGATATACGCTCCGGAAATGAAGAGGTGATCACACTAGTTGGGTGCGGTGGCGACAGAGATACCACAAAGAGGCCGGTGATGGCAGCTATTGCATGTGAATATAGCAACCGGATCATCCTTACATCTGACAACCCTCGAAGCGAAGATCCGGAAGAGATCTTAAATCAGATGCAAAAAGGGATTTCACCAGTGGATGCCAAGAAAACATTACGTATCAGCGATAGAAAAGAAGCCATCCGTACCGCTTGCTCTCTGGCTAAACCAGGAGACATCATTCTTATTGCAGGAAAAGGTCATGAAAAGTATCAGGAGATCAAAGGCGTAAAACATGATTTTGACGACTATCAAATTTTTAAAGAAACCATAACCACAATAGAAGCCTGATGCTATATTATCTATTCACATACTTAGACAAGAATTTCAATTTAATTGGAGCTGGTGTATTCAACTATATCTCCTTCAGAGCTGCCATGGCTTTGATCGCTTCGTTGATCATTTCACTGGTCTTTGGGAAAAGAATCATTGAATTCATACGTCGTAAACAAATCGGAGAGACCATTCGTGAATTAGGACTTGAAGGACAAACTCAAAAAAGTGGCACGCCAACCATGGGTGGGCTCATCATCATTGCTGCCATTCTTATACCAACTCTGCTGTTTGCGAAAGTACTCAACGTGTACATCATCCTCATGATCGTTTCAACTGTTTGGTTGGGCGGACTAGGGTTTTTGGATGACTACATCAAAGTATTTAAGAAAAACAAAGAAGGCTTACAGGGGAAATTCAAGATCATAGGACAGATAGGCATTGGCTTGATCGTTGGCTGTGTTCTTTACTTTCATCCGGATGTTGTTATCAAGGAGCGCGTGGTATCAACCGCAAAGGATCTGGGTACTATTTCTGTTACAAAAGAAAAACTATTGAACACGCCAAAATATGCTGAAACTCCTGTAAAGACATTGAAAACAACCATCCCTTTTGTAAAAAACAATGAGTTGGATTATTCAAAGTTCATTTCATGGGCTTGTGATGATTGTGCCAAATATGGTTGGCTTATCTTCATTCCAATGGTAATATTGGTGGTTACCGCAGTATCCAATGGTGCCAATATTACTGATGGTATCGACGGGTTAGCCGCGGGCACAAGTGCCATCATTGGAACTGTACTTGGCATTCTCGCTTACGTTTCCGGTAATACTGTTTTTGCAGACTATCTCAACATCATGTACATTCCAAATTCTGGTGAACTCGTAGTTTTCATCGCTGCCTTTATTGGTGCATGTGTTGGATTCCTTTGGTATAACTCCTTCCCCGCACAGGTATTCATGGGCGATACCGGCAGTCTTGCCATTGGAGGCATCATTGCAGTATATGCCATCTCCATCAGAAAAGAATTACTCATTCCTATTCTTTGTGGGGTGTTTTTGGTAGAGAATCTTTCTGTGATCATGCAGGTGTATTATTTCAAGTATCAGAAAAAGAAAAGAGGTCTCGAATACGCGCAAACTCACCGCTTGTTCAAGATGGCCCCTTTACATCATCACTATCAGAAATCAGGTTTTCATGAAGCGAAGATCGTGATGCGATTCTTTATCATTGGCATTATGCTGGCAGTACTAACATTTGTAACCTTAAAACTACGTTAAGCGTGAACAAACGAATGGTCATATTAGGTGGAGGCGAAAGCGGCGTTGGCAGTGCAATACTGGCCAAGCAGAAGGGCTATGACGTTTTTTTAAGTGATAAAGGGACCTTTAAGGAAAAATACCGCAAACAATTGATCAGTAATGGTATCGAATTTGAAGAAGGAATGCATTCAGAAGAAAAGATCCTGAATGCAACGGAAGTGATCAAAAGTCCAGGTATACCAGATAAGGCCGATCTGATAATAAAACTAAAAGATAAAAACATACCTGTGATCTCAGAAATTGAGTTTGCAGGACGATATACAAATGCAAAAACAATTTGCATCACCGGATCCAACGGTAAAACAACCACTACCATGCTTACATACCACATACTTAAAAAGGCAGGGTATAACGTTGGATTGGCAGGTAATGTAGGTAAGAGTTTTGCATTACAGGTTGCAACTGAGAACTATGATTACTATGTTCTTGAATTGAGCAGTTTCCAATTGGATGGAATGTACAAATTCAGAGCAGATGTATCGGTATTACTTAACATCACGCCTGACCACCTTGATCGTTACGAATACAGGTTCGAGAATTACATTGCATCGAAATTCAGGATCGTTAAGAACCAAACGGCCGAAGATTCATTTGTATACAACGCAGATGATGAAGTGATGCAACAGTTCATGAAAAACTGGAACAGTCCTGTGAAACTTGTGCCATTCAGTATCAAAAAACCAATTGATGGTGATGGCGCTTACTTAACCGAGAACCAAATAACCCTTAATTATAAACCAAACCAAAATCCCTTAATTATGACAATTGAACAACTAGCCCTTCAAGGTAAACACAACGTTTACAATTCAATGGCCGCATCTCTTGCTGCCCGTATTGTTGATGTTAGAAAAGAGATCATCAAAGAAAGTTTACAGGACTTCCAAGGTATCGAACATCGCCTGGAATTTGTAGCTTCTATCAATGGTGTTGAGTTCATTAACGACTCTAAAGCCACCAACATCAACTCTACATGGTATGCTCTTGAAAGCATGCAAAAACCTGTAGTATGGGTTTGCGGCGGACAAGACAAAGGAAATGATTACAACGAGATCATGGACCTTGTAAAACACAAAGTAAAGGCCATTGTTTGTTTAGGAAAGAACAATAAAAAGATTGTGAGCGCATTCAAGGATGCGATCGAGCTTATTGTTGAGACAGACAACGCAGCTGACGCTGTGGCTGCTGCATACAAGATCAGTAAAAAAGGTGATGCAGTGCTATTATCTCCGGCTTGCGCAAGTTTCGATCTATTCGAAAATTACGAAGACAGAGGAATGCAATTCAAAGCTGCAGTTCGTTCACTTTAATCTCATCTTGCAAGGTGTATACGTTTGTTGTCAATACAATCATTGACATAATAAACGGCATGCAATACGCTAAAATCGAACACAGATGAAATTCTTTAGTTACTTAAAAGGCGACAAAGTTATTTGGGTGATAATGCTTTTATTATCATTGCTTTCTACTTTAGTGGTTTATAGCGCCGTTGTAACACTTGCTTATAAATACAAGCAGGGGAACTCTGAATTCTTCCTCGTGAAACATTTTGGACTAATTGCTTCCGGCTTTGTTCTTGCATATTTTTTTCATAAGATCAAGTACACTGCATTCAGCAAAATTGCACAGATAGGATTTTACCTTTGTATCCCACTATTGTTATTCACACTGCTTAAAGGTGTAAGTGCCGGTGAGGCCAGCAGATGGTTGGAGATCCCTGGTACCAATCTGACATTTCAATCGTCAGATATTGCCAAGATCATCTTATTGATATACGTTGCGCGGACAATTACACTTAAATACGACCAGCTGCAGGATTTCAAAGGACTAACAATTCACTTGCTCACCCCTATCTTTATTGTGTGTGCACTCATTCTGCCCGCTAACTTCTCAACCGCAGCTCTGCTTTTCATGAATTGCATGTTCCTGATGTTTGCAGGCCGTATCAAACTCAAATTTCTAGGATACATTTTCGGATTGTGTTTGGGTTTTGCCGTTCTGATAGGAATTATCGTATATGCAGCCCCGGATCTATTGCCCCGTGGTAAGACCTGGAAAGCTCGTATTGAAAATTTCAGTAGCGGCGACAGCAAGAGCAACTACCAGAGTGAGCAGGCAAAAATAGCCATTGCCACCGGAGGCGTTATTGGGAAGGGCCCTGGTAACTCCACACAACGTGCATTTCTACCACAAGCATCGTCCGATTTTATATATGCCATCATCATTGAAGAGTATGGCATCATCACTGCCATGCTAATTTTATTCCTCTACCTCATACTGTTCTTCAGAGGGATCCGGATTTTTAGGGATTCCGCCAAGCCATTTGGAGGCCTGGTTGCAGTAGGGCTATCATTTAGCCTGGTATTTCAGGCACTCATTAACATGGCCGTTGCTGTTAATCTGTTTCCGGTAACGGGTCAGCCTTTGCCTTTGGTAAGTATGGGAGGAACATCCATTTGGTTCACCATGATCTCACTTGGCATCATATTAAGCGTAAGTAAAAGTAATAACGATCAAACAAACGATCATCTTGCAACAGACTATTATCATATAAAGCGGCGGAGTCACAGGAGGACATA
>DAISHL010000194.1:0-4787 GCA_036822555.1 Bacteroidota bacterium
ATGGGATAACCTGTTTTTCCCTCACACCATTTTTTGAAAAGTTTTTCATCATGTCGCCATGGCACATGATCATATTCCTTTTTAAATGAGCCCGTAACAACATGTGGGAAGTGCCAAAGGATCATCATATAAAATTCTCTCCATATCAATTCATTGAGCCAGGTTTCGCTGATGGCGAGACAGTAAGCGGTTAGCTGTCTGATACTGATAGTGCCGAATCTGAGATGAATGCTTAGCTGACTTGTCCCTTTTTTATATGGATAATCTCGGTTCTCTTTGTAGTGCGACAACAGATCCTTTGAAGGCAAAGAGGGCTTTGTAAAAACCATGTCTGTTTTTATGAAGCCAAGATCTTCAAGTGAAGGCAACTTATCTGATCTAAAGGAGTAAAACTGTTGAAAGTATTTTTCAGTTGGGTACGATTTGTGATAGAACGAAGTAAGTTTAGCCTTCCATTTTTTACTGTATGGAGTGAACACAGTATACGGTGTGCCGTCGTCTTTGATCACTTCATTCTTTTCGAAGATGCATTGATCTTTAAACGTATGGAATGAAATGGAATGAGATTGCAGGTATTCCGATATAGCTTTATCCCTCTGTAAAGCATACGGTTCATAATCATGATTGCAGTACACACATTCAATATTATACTGCTTGATCAGAAGTTTAAATGCTTCTTGAGGTGTGGAATGAAAGACAATCAGGTCGGAACCCAATTCACGCAACTGATCTTTTATATGTGAGATCGCCTGATGAATAAAATCAACTCTCCTGTCGTAGGAGGTTGAAAGTTCGTTTAGGATCTCCTTATCAAAGATGAAGATCGGAATGACAGCGTTGTTTTGTTTGAGCGCATGGGAAAGTCCGGCATTGTCCTCTAAACGCAGGTCGCGCCTGAACCAGAACACACCATGTCTCTTTCCGTTCATCTTGAAATTAGTTGAGGTACATTTTTAATTTTTCCATCAATATCTTTCTGGCAATAAAAATGCGGCTTTTAATGGTGCCTAATGGTAAATTGAGTTCAGCAGCGATCTCTTCATACTTGTAACCATTATAATATCTGGTGAAAGGTATTTTGTACTGCTCTTCCAGAGAATCAATGTGTTTGATGATCTCTTTTGCATTCATTCTGCTTTCAGAGTGGTCATAACTATTTTGCTTAAATGCTCTGGTCATTGCCACATCATCTCCTTTGCTAATTAATTCCATGGTTTTTTTCGAGCGTCGGTATGAATTGATGAAGGTGTTCTTCATGATCGTAAATAACCAAGCCTTAAGATTTGTACTGTCCTCAAATTTTTCGCGATAACGTATGGCTTTTAAATACGTTTCCTGCATAAGGTCGTTTGCATCCTCAGAATTACGGGTCAAACTAAGCGCAAAGCTTTTTAAGGAAGACTTCTCGTTAATGATCCTGGTGTTGAATTCGATGGCTGTCATATGTAAAATGTTTAATGATTAATTGAAAAACTTAAACAAATGTAATTAATGTTTAATAAAGTGCAACAAAGGTTAAACAAAAAATACTTAAGTATTTGAAATACAGTAAAATAAAAAAGTTAAAATTCGTCAAAAGGATGTTATAACATGTTTTTAAGGGGTCAATAGTGCTTGTCTGTCGTTCAATTGTTTTCAATATTTCTTCAACCATCTGCGCGAATGCGTTCAAATCCTTTACTTTTGCACATATTTTTTATTATGCAAATCGACTTAAGCGAACAGGAACTACAACGCAGAGAGAAGCTGAAAGAGCTTAGAGCACTGGGCATTGAGCCATATCCGGCAGATGAATTCAAGATCAACGCCACCGCACTTGATATAAAGGAGAATTATGAGCGCGATAAACTGAATTATAAAGACCTTTCAATTGCTGGTCGTGTCATGAGCGTGCGCGATATGGGTAAGGCTTGCTTTGCGGTGATTCAGGATACTACAGGCCGTTTGCAGATCTACGTGAGACGCGATGATATTTGTCCCGGTGAAGATAAAACGTTGTATGATACGGTTTGGAAAAAGCTTATAGATATTGGAGACATCATAGGTGTTGAAGGGTACGTGTTCACAACAAAAACAGGAGAAATCTCTTTGCATGTGACCTCACTCAAGATACTTTCTAAATCACTTAAACCTCTGCCGATCGTCAAAACAGATGATCAGGGAAACAGTTATGATGAGGTAAGTGATCCGGAATTCCGTTATCGTCAGCGTTATGTGGATCTGATCATCAATCCTCATGTGCGTGATACATTTAAGAAGCGTACACAGATCATGCAATCTATTCGCGGTGTTCTTAATGATGCAGGTTTACTGGAGGTAGAAACACCGATTTTACAAAGCATTCCAGGTGGAGCAACGGCAAGACCTTTCATCACACATCATAATGCATTGAATATTCCGTTGTATCTGCGTATTGCCAATGAACTTTATTTAAAAAGACTCATTGTTGGAGGATTTGATGGTGTGTATGAATTTGCGAAAGACTTCAGAAATGAGGGAATGGACCGCACACACAATCCTGAATTTACTGTGCTTGAGTTTTACGTTGCCTATAAAGATTACAACTGGATGATGGATTTTACAGAACGATTGCTTGAAAAAGTGGCTACCGATCTGTATGGTACCACAACAGTTAAGGTTGGTGATAAGGACATTGATTTTAAAGCGCCGTTCAAACGTATCAGCATGTTCGATGCCATAAAGGAACATACCGGAATCGATATCTCAGGAATGGATGAAGAGCAATTGCGCGGAGTATGCAAGCAATTAGGTATTCACGTGGAGCCTAGCATGGGCAAAGGCAAACTCATTGATGAGATCTTTGGAGAGAAATGTGAGATGCATTATATACAGCCAACGTTTATCATTGATTACCCTGTTGAGATGAGTCCGCTTACAAAGATGCATCGCACCAAAGCAGGCTTGGTAGAGCGTTTTGAGTTGATGGTAAATGGCAAAGAGATTGCCAATGCGTACAGCGAGTTGAATGACCCGCTTGATCAGCGAGAGCGTTTTGAAGAGCAATTGAAGTTGCAGGAACGTGGCGATGATGAGGCCATGTTCATTGATCATGATTTTTTACGCGCCCTTGAATATGGCATGCCGCCAACAGCCGGTATTGGCATTGGTATTGACCGACTGACCATGTTGATGACCAATAACAATGCAATACAGGAAGTATTATTCTTCCCTCAAATGCGTCCCGAAAAAACAAACGCATCAGTGGAAGCTGAATAATTTTGTATATTTGATATGATGAGTCTTAAACGAACCATAATCTTTGCATGTGCGCTTGTTGCCGCAATCTTTCTGAACTCTTGCGAAGGCGAGAAGGAAAAGCCGGTGGAACAAAAAGAACGTGTGTTTGAAGGATTTCATCCGCTAATGGACGAAATCGTAAGATCCAAGACAGGAGTATTTCGTGGTTTAGAATTGAATGTGAATTCAGCAGATATCAAAAAGGTAGAATCAGCACAACCTGTTGAAGTTGAGAATGGCAGACTTTATTTTGAGTATAAAGCAGACAGCGTAACAAATTATTCTATTGACTATACGTTGAATAAAGACAGCTTAGAGGAGATCAATGTGCAGATCAATTGCAGCGACCTTGAATTATGTTCGTATTTGTTCTGCGACCTGAAGGATTATTATGCCAACAAATTACCAAATCCTATCGAGGATCAGGGTGCGGTTGTTTATAATTGTTATGAAGGGCAGCGCAAGCCATTTGTGATATCGCTGAGCGACAATTCCACTCCTACCAAAGGGATCATCAATATGGTGATCTACAAGGATAAATAAGCGTTAAAGAACCTACTGTATCGGTTTAAAACTTTTCATTATCTGAAATGTTTTAAAACTATATTTGCCTTACTAATATTTTTTGAAAATGATAATGACGTCAGAATTGGTATTATCCGAGATAAAGAATGGAGTTTTAGTTATTACTATAAATCGTCCTGATAAATTAAATGCCTTGAACAAACAAACCATTGAGGATCTGCATGACACCCTCGTGGAGGCCGAGAACATGAAAGACATTTGTGCTGTGATCATCACAGGCAGTGGAAGTAAGGCATTTGTGGCCGGTGCGGATATTGCAGAGTTTGCCAATTTTAGTGTTGAGCAAGGAAAACAGTTGAGCTCCATTGGTCATTTCAAGATCTTTAATTTTATTGAGAACTACAGCAAACCTGTAATTGCTGCGGTGAATGGATTTGCATTGGGAGGTGGTTTAGAACTTGCCATGGCATGTCATATTCGTGTTGTAAGCGATAATGCAAAAATGGGATTGCCTGAAGTGAGTTTAGGCGTTATTCCTGGTTATGGAGGTACACAGCGCTTGGCGCATTTGGTTGGTAAAGGCAAGGCCTTTGAAATGATCGTTACTGCAGATATGATCAATGCTCAGGATGCTTATAAATGGGGCTTGGCCAACTATGTGACCACACAGGAAGAGTTGTTGAACAAATGTTTTGAGATCACATCCAAGATACAATCAAAGAGCCCTACTGCCATTAAAACAGCCATTAAGGTGATCAACGCAGGCTATAACTCGAAACTCAACGGTTATGAAGTGGAGATCGAGGAGTTCGGTAAAAGTTTTGGAACCGGAGACTTTCAAGAAGGAGTGGGCGCCTTTTTAGAAAAGCGCAAAGCTGCTTTTAAAGGTAATTAAACGGTTTTAACCCCCGTTAAAAACACATGATTTACGTTAAGTAACCAATTTTAACAGATTGATAATCATTCTATTAAAAATCGTATTGATTTCTTTTCGCTTATTTAAC